>NZ_JBMIRP010000096.1:0-109896 GCF_049202975.1 Ureibacillus sp. MALMAid1270
CCGAAGGAAGGACTTTCACCTTCTAGATGATGAACCTTCTGGGATTCGGGAGTTGTTATTACCGCGGTAACATCCTCCAACCTTTAACAGTTCATCCTGTGCAGTAGTTGCACATGGTGCGACTGCCCGTCGCACAAAAAAAGCGGACAGTTAATTCTGTCCGCATTTGTTAGTTCTATTACACATTACCCTCATGAACGTTGATACGATTGATGGCACGTTTTAATGCTAATTCAGCACGTTGGAAATCGATTTCGTCTTTTTTACCTTTTAAGCGTTCTTCTGCACGAGCTTTTGCCTCTTGGGCACGAGCTAAATCGATTGAAGAAGCTACTTCAGCAGAAGGAGCCAAAATCGAGATTTTATCAGGACGTACTTCAATGAAACCACCACTAACAGCAACGTAATCACTTTTACCGTCAGCGTTTTTTAATTGCACACCACCGATTGCAAGTGGAGCAACTAAAGGAATGTGGCCAGGAAGGACCCCTATTTCCCCTGATACCGTTTTAGCAATGACCATTGCTACTTCAGAATCGTATACTGGGCCGTCGGGAGTGACAATATTGACTTGTACTGTCTTCATATTTTTTCCTCCTCGTCCCTAATATTATACCTCTACGCCCATAGCTTTAGCTTTTTCAACAACTTCTTCAATGCTACCAACTAAACGGAAAGCATCTTCTGGTAAGTGGTCATATTTACCTTCAAGAATTTCTTTGAAGCTACGTACAGTATCTTTTACTTGTACGAATGAACCTTTTTGACCAGTGAATTGTTCTGCAACGTGGAAGTTTTGAGATAAGAAGAATTGAATACGACGAGCACGTTCAACTGTTTTCTTATCTTCGTCAGATAACTCATCCATACCTAAGATAGCGATGATATCTTGTAATTCACGGTAGCGTTGTAATGTAGATTGTACACCACGAGCTACTGCATAGTGTTCTTCACCAACGATTTCAGGTGATAATGCACGTGAAGTTGATGCTAATGGATCCACCGCAGGGTAGATACCCATCTCAGATAATTTACGCTCTAAGTTAGTTGTTGCATCTAAGTGAGCGAAAGTTGTAGCTGGAGCTGGGTCAGTATAGTCATCGGCTGGTACATAGATCGCTTGGATAGATGTAACAGATCCTTTGTTTGTTGATGTGATACGTTCTTGTAAAATACCCATTTCAGTTGCAAGAGTTGGTTGGTAACCTACGGCAGAAGGCATACGACCTAATAACGCTGATACCTCAGAACCTGCTTGAGTGAAACGGAAGATGTTGTCGATGAATAAAAGTACGTCTTGACCTTGTTCATCACGGAAGTATTCAGCCATTGTAAGACCTGTTAAAGCAACACGCATACGTGCACCAGGTGGCTCGTTCATTTGACCGAATACCATTGATGTTTTACTAATAACACCTGAGTCGCTCATTTCGTGGAATAAGTCGTTACCTTCACGAGTACGTTCACCTACACCAGCGAATACGGAAATACCACCGTGACCTTGAGCGATGTTGTTAATTAATTCTTGGATTAATACTGTTTTACCTACACCGGCACCACCGAATAGACCTACTTTACCACCTTTAATATATGGAGCTAATAAGTCTACTACTTTAATACCTGTTTCAAGAATTTCAACTTTTGTTGATAATTCTTCATATTTTGGAGCTTCGCGGTGAATTGCATCACGACGAGCTGATGTTGGTATTTCTTCACCAAGGTCAATAACTTCACCTAGTACGTTGAATACACGTCCTAAAGTTACGTCACCAACTGGTACAGAAATTGGTTTTCCTGTATCTGTAACTTCTGCTCCACGTTTTAAACCGTCAGTAGATGACATGGCAATTGTGCGGACAGAATCGTCACCTAAATGAATAGCTACTTCTAACGTTAAAGTTACAGCTTCTTCGTTTGGACGTTCAATCTTAACTGTTAACGCGTTATAGATTGCTGGTAATTGGCCGTTGCTGAATTTTACGTCAACAACTGGACCCATTACTTGGCTAACGTGTCCTATGTTCATTTCTGTGTGCCCTCCTATCGAGTTTGGTATGTAGTAAAATCGAATCGATTTCACCTTAACCTTTAACGAAATTGGGAAGCACAGCCTATTCTAAGGCTGCAGCTCCACCAACTATTTCTGTAATTTCTTGTGTAATAGCCGCTTGACGTGCACGGTTATATAAAAGATCTAATGATTTGATTAATTCGTCTGCGTTGTCTGTTGCAGCTTTCATCGCTGTCATACGAGCAGCATGTTCACTTGCTTTACCATCTAAAATTGCACCGAAAACTAAGCTTTCTGCATACTGTGGTAATAATACTTCTAAAATTGCCTCCGCACTTGGATCGAATTCATAAGAAGCAGTTACACCTTCAGAAGCTGGTGCTAAATCAGTAATTGGTAATACCTTTTTCTCAGTAACTTCTTGTGAAATAACACTGATATAGTGGTTATAGTACATATACAATTCGTCATATGTACCATCAGCGAACATACCAACAGCTTTACGAGCGATTGCTTTTACGTCTGAGAATGCAGGTTGGTCTGGAAGGCCGATTACACTATCAACAACGTTGAAACCACGTTTAGTGAAGTAATCTTTACCAACACGACCAATCGCTAAAATGACATACTCATCTTTAGACTTATGACGTTCATTTAACGTATTTACTAATCCACGAATAACACTTGAGTTATATGCCCCTGCTAGTCCACGGTCAGAAGTAATAATGATATAGCCCGTTTTCTTAACAGGACGAGAAGTTAACATTGGATGTGTTGCATCCGTTGTACCTGAAGCTATTGCCGCTACAACATCTTGAACTTTCTCCATGTAAGGTACATAACTTTTTGCATTTTGCTCAGCACGTGTTTTCTTAGAAGCAGAAACCATTTGCATCGCTTTAGTCATCGCTTTAGTTTTCTTCGTAGAATTAATACGATTTTTGACCTCACGTAAGTTTGCCACCGGTATTTCACCACCTTTTAATTTTTAATCACAATGTACTATTAAGCTTGTTCTGATACTGCAAAAGTCTTTTTAAATTCGTTTAGAGCAGCTGCCATTTCTGCATCAGATGGAAGTTCTTTAGTCGTACGAATATGATCTAAAATATTTGTGTGGTTTACATCTAACCAGCTGTATAGTTCAGCTTCAAAACGTGTGATATCTTGAACTGGAATATCATCTAAGAAACCTTTAGTTAATGCATAAAGGATTGTTACTTGCTTTTCAACTTTAATTGGTTTGTTTAAGTCTTGTTTAAGAACTTCAACTGTACGTTTACCACGCTCAAGTTTTGCAAGAGTTGCTTTATCTAAGTCAGAACCAAATTGTGCGAATGCTTCAAGCTCACGGTATGCAGCTAAGTCAAGACGTAGTGTACCAGCTACTTTTTTCATCGCTTTAATTTGAGCAGATCCACCTACACGTGATACTGATAAACCGGCGTTAATCGCTGGACGTACACCTGAGTGGAATAAGTCTGATTGTAAGAAAATTTGTCCATCAGTGATTGAGATAACGTTTGTTGGGATGTATGCAGAGATATCCCCAGCTTGTGTCTCAACGAATGGAAGAGCTGTAATCGAACCATTTTTGTAAGTTTCGTTTAATTTCGCAGCACGCTCTAATAGACGGCTGTGTAAGTAGAATACGTCACCTGGGTAAGCTTCACGACCTGGAGGACGACGTAATAATAATGAAAGCTCACGGTAAGCTGCCGCTTGTTTAGATAAATCATCGTATACGATTAATACATGTTTACCTTGTAACATGAACTCTTCAGCCATAGATACACCAGCATAAGGAGCTAGGTATAATAATGGAGCTGGTTGAGAAGCAGATGCAGTTACAACGATTGAGTAGTCAAGAGCTCCGTGTTTACGAAGTGTTTCAACTACACCACGAACTGTAGATTCTTTTTGACCAATTGCAACGTAGATACAAATCATGTTTTGGTCAGCTTGGTTAAGGATTGTATCGATTGCGATCGAAGTTTTACCAACTTGACGGTCACCGATGATTAACTCACGTTGTCCGCGTCCGATTGGAACTAATGCGTCAATCGCTTTAATACCTGTTTGTAATGGTTCATGAACTGATTTACGAGCCATTACGCCGAAAGCTGGGCTTTCGATTGGACGAGATTTTGTAGTATTGATAGGACCTTGTCCATCCACTGGTTGACCTAGTGGGTTTACTACACGACCAATTAGTTCTTCACCAACTGGTACTTCCATGATACGACCTGTACGACGAACTTCATCGCCTTCTTTGATGCCTAGGTAGTTACCAAGAATAATGATACCAACGTTACCATCTTCTAAGTTTTGAGCCATACCCATAACACCGTTAGAGAACTCAAGTAGCTCTCCAGCCATGACGTTGTCGAGGCCATGAGCACGAGCGATACCGTCACCGACAGTGATTACCGTACCAACTTCGCTTACTTCTAATTCAGATTGGTAATTTTCAATCTGCTTTTTTATCAGCACGCTGATTTCTTCAGCCTTGATGCCCATGAATGTCACCTCTCACATTTCTTTTATTAACCAACTAACGTACGTTTTAATCCCTCTAGCTTGCTAGCTACAGTATTATCAAAAATGTAGTTGCCGATTTGAACGCGTACTCCACCTAATAGTGAAGGATCGATTTCGTTTGTTATGTTTAATTTCACTTTACCAACACGAGCTGCAAATGCAGTAGAGATTTCTTGAATCTCTGCATCAGTTAAAGCACGAGTTGAATATACTTTTGCGTCTGCTGCACCTTCAGCATCAGCAGCTAATACTTGAAACTCTTCTGCTACATTTGTTAGTTCATTAACTCTTTTCTTTTCGATTAGAAGTTCTAGAGTGTTTACTACAATTTTGTGAGCATTAGAGAAAATTTCTGCAACGATTTGTTTTTTACGTTCAATAGAGAACTTTGGATTAGCTAGTAATGAAAGTAACTCTGGGTTTGTATCAATTACTTTTACTAATTCCTTCAGGTCACTACTTACTTCTGCAAGAGCTTTTTTTTCTAAAGCTAATTGAAATAGAGCCTCAGCATAACGCTTTGCTACTTGGGATCTACTCATTTCGCTTCGCCCGCCTTCGCAATCGTTTCTTTAATTAGAGCGCTATTGTCTTCTTCAGAAATTTCTTTGCCAAGAACTTTAGAAGCAGCAAGAACTGATAGTGATACAACTTCTTCACGTACAGCAAGGATTGCTTTTTCTTTCTCAGTTTCGATTTCACGAACTGCAGACTCTTTTAAGCGATTTGCTTCTTCACGTGCAGCTGAAATAATTTCTTCACGTTGTGTATCGCCTTGTTTCTTCGCACTTTCAATAATTGATTGTGCTTCAGTACGAGCTTCTTTTAATAATGCTTTTTGTTCTTCTAAAACTTTAGCTGCTTCTTTACGTGCGTTTTCAGCTGCGTCGATTTCGCTTGCAACTAATTCTTCACGTTGTTTCATGATGCCCATTAAAGGACCCCATGCGAACTTTTTAAGAAGTACCATTAAAACGATGAAAATAACAAGTGTTGCTAATACGTCACCGCCATTAAATAGTTCATCATGCCCGGCCTCAGCTAGTAGTACAAAATTATTTAAACCCACGATTGTTTCACTCCCTTCAAGAGCTTGGATACTTTAGCGCCAATATGTATACTTAGTTAACTTGATAAAATAAGCTAGTTCCTAAGATAAGACGCCATTCTATTTTAAAAATTCACTTTGCTTTCAATTTCAAAATACTAAAAAACACATACGTCTTTTTTCAAGAAAAGGAATGGCGAAGTATCTAAATTGAATGATCTTCGCCATTCTTATAAGACAATTTCAACCATTATTGGTTCATTACGATGAATGCTACTACTACTGCGATGATCGGTAATGCTTCTACTAACGCAACCCCGATGAACATTGTAGTTTGAAGTGGACCACGAGCTTCTGGTTGACGAGCGATCCCTTCTACTGTACGTGATACGATTAAACCGTTACCAATACCTGCACCTAGTGCTGCTAAACCGATTGCGATTGCTGCTGCTAATAAACCTACTGAACCTACCATTGATAAAATCCTCCTTGGATTGTTTGTATTTTTTGTTTTAAAGCATATTAATGTATTACACTAAAAGCTTTTATAATTAATGGTCTGCACTCACTTTGTGAGAAAGATAAACCATTGTTAACATTGTAAAGATGAATGCTTGGATAAATCCGATAAAGATTGAGAACCCTTGCCATGCCATCATTGGAATAATTGCACCAAAGAAACCTACTAAACCTGAACCTGCAAGACCTGCAAGTAATCCAAGTAAGATTTCCCCAGCGTAAATGTTACCGTAAAGACGTAGACCTAATGTTAAAGTGTTTGCAAATTCTTCAATAATTTTAAGTGGCAACAAGAATGACATTGGTTGAACAAATGTTTTTAAATAATGTCCAGTTCCTCTCATTCGAATACCATAGTATGTCGCAAGTACTGTAACCATTGTCGCTAATGTCATTGTTACAACTGGATCAGCTGTTGGTGATTTCCACCATAGTTCACCTTTAATTGTAATACCAGAGAAAGGTAACCCTAAAAGGTTTGCAACTGCGATAAACATGATAAGCGTAATACCTAAGATGTGGAAACGTCCACCTGTTTTCCAATCCATGTTACTATTGATAATTCCTTTAACAAAGTCCATAATCCATTCGAAAAAGTTTTGCATACCAGTTGGTTTTAACTTTAAATTTCGAGTGGCAACAACTGCGATAATAAATACGATAGCTGCTGTAATAATTAACATAAGAACTGTAGATAAGTTAAATGTTAAGAAGCCAAGTTCAAACGTTGGAGCTCCATGACCCATTACTGCATTTCACCTCACTTTCCATTGCACTACTTATTTTTAACTAAATATACGATAGCCCCTATAATTAGGATTACGTATGGAATCATTAGCCCTATTACTGTGCTAATTAAGTGGAAATATTCGGGCAACGAAATTGCGATAGCTACTGCTGCAACACCTGATCCAAAGCGTAAAGCTGTACCAATTGAAGCTGTACGTTTTCCTTCGCTAAAGTTCCGATCAAACTTGTCCATCCGTCGAACTAATATCCAAAAGTTATACGTACCAAAGAATGCACCGATACCTATTCCTAGAAAGATTGATCCGTACGGAGTAAATCCCCACCCTAATGCACAGAGAGCAAACAAAAAAAATAAAGCTTTCTTCTGCATAGTGAAAATGTGATGCAAATCTAGCATTGGCGTATATCTCCTGAATAATTTTTCGAGTAAACATGGTATTGGTAACCACTTACAGACATCAAGTGAACGCGTTTACATAAAAATCATCAATTAGGCAACCGATCCTCTCGTTTATGTCGAAATTTCACGATTTCACAAATAATCCTATATTTTTGAGATTTTTGTAAACAAAAACATTAGTATTTATACGCTTGATGACGTTGCAAATTGACATTTAATGGTTTTAACTGCCAATCTAGTAGAAACTTAATATAACAAGTGTTTTCAGGCCATTTGACCTTGCAAAACCCTTATCACACTTACCCTTTGTAAGCATACAATAGCGAAAAAATGATGTCAATCGGTTCAGGTGAAAAACTTCACAACTTACAAAAGATTGTCAAATTGTTGACAAATTCATGACTGAATGTTGACTTTTAAATTTTGAAAGATGTTGAATTTTGTCGCAAAAATTTGGCATTGATTAGTATTATTTGCTTTTCTTAAAGAACTTAATCAATGCTTCAACAATTCTACGCGATGCAAATCCATCTCCATATGGATTAGAAGCATGTGCCATCTTTTCATATGCAGCTGAATCCTCGATTAGTTCTTTCGCCATAGAATAAATCGTTTCTTCATCTGTACCCGCAAGTTTTAAAGTCCCCGCAGCTATTCCTTCAGGGCGTTCCGTTGTGTCACGTAATACAAGTACTGGTTTACCTAAAGAAGGAGCCTCTTCTTGCACCCCACCAGAATCAGTTAATATCATATATGATCTTGCTGCAAAGTTGTGGAAATCTAAAACTTCTAATGGTTCGATTAAATGAATACGATCGTCATTTCCTAAAATTTCATCAGCTACTTCACGTACTGCTGGATTTAAATGAACTGGATACACCACTTGTAAGTCATCATGCTCCGAAAGTAACCGCTTGATAGCACGGAACATATTTCTCATAGGTTCACCTAAATTTTCACGACGGTGAGCAGTTAACAAAATCATTCGATCATTTCCAATTTTATCTAGCACTGGATGATTATATTGTTCACGAACCGTAGTTTTAAGGGCATCTATTGCAGTATTTCCAGTAACAAAAATTGTATCAGGGTTTTTGTTTTCTTTAAGTAGATTTTGTTTAGATTGTTCTGTAGGAGCAAAATGCAGATCCGCAAGAACACCTGTTAACTGTCGATTCATTTCTTCTGGATAAGGAGAATACTTATTGCCCGTTCTTAATCCCGCCTCAACATGGCCGATTGCAATTTGATTATAAAATGCTGCTAAACTTCCTACAAAAGTAGTTGATGTATCGCCATGAACAAGTACGATATCTGGCTTTGCTTCTTTCATAACTTCATCGAGCCCACGTAATGCATTTGTTGTAACGTCAATTAGTGTTTGGCGATCTTTCATGATGTTTAAATCATAGTTTGGAGTAATTTCGAAAGTTTCTAATACTTGGTCTAACATTTGACGATGTTGCGCAGTTACAGCAACGATAGATTCGATTGTTTCTGTATGTTTTTCTAGTTCTAATACAAGAGGTGCCATTTTAATGGCTTCAGGTCTTGTTCCGAAAATGGTCATTACTTTCCACTTTTTACTCATAACAGAATGCACCACCTTATTATTTTACAGAGAAAGCGCCCTTTATATCAATAAGGACGCGTTTCTTGTGTTCGTTCTAAACTATTAAATCATTTTGAATTAAGCAACTTTAACTAAATTTGTGGAATCACTTATTTCGTTCCAAATAAACGATCTCCTGCGTCACCTAATCCAGGAATAATATAGCCATGGTCATTTAATTTTTCATCTAGTGCAGCGATGTAAATATCTACATCTGGGTGTGCTTCTTGAATTACTTCAACACCTTCTGGAGCAGCAATTAAGCACATAAACTTAATATTTTTCGCACCGCGTTTTTTTAGTGCGTTAATTGCTTCAACAGCAGAGCCCCCAGTAGCAAGCATCGGGTCAACTACGATGAATTCACGTTCTTCTACATCCGCAGGAAGTTTCACATAATATTCAACGGGTTTTAATGTTTCAGGGTCACGATACAAGCCTACATGTCCAACTTTTGCAGCTGGTATAAGTTTTAAAACACCTTCAACCATTCCAAGACCTGCACGTAAGATAGGAACAATCGCTAATTTTTTTCCTGATAATACTTTTGTTTTAGCTCTTTGAATTGGCGTTTCGATTTCGATTTCCTCTAGTGGCATATCACGTGTGATTTCGAATGCCATAAGTGTGCCGACCTCATCAACTAATTCTCTAAATTCTTTTGTTCCAGTATTTTTATCACGAATATACGTTAACTTATGCTGGATTAAAGGGTGATCAAATACATAAACTTTACCCATTGGGATCTCTCCTATCTGTTGTTAATCTAACTAAGTATAACAAAAATGTATGCTACGCTAAAGTACAGAATCCGACACAATTATTACAACAATTTATCAATGTTAATATTACGAATTCCCTTAAGCAAAATAAAAAGGTGTGACCAAACCAAATATGCCACACCTATCGGTAATCATTCGATTTTCTGCTGAAATTCTTCTAAAGGTAGGGGCTTATGGAATAAATACCCTTGTCCCGTATGACAACCAAGTGTTTGAAGTAGACGAGCCTGTTCTTCTGTTTCTACTCCTTCTGCTACGGTAGTAATATTAAGTGCATGTGCAATATCAATTATTGCCTTAACAATGGCATAAGTTCCAGAATCCTGAAGTTTCATCGTGAAATTACGATCAATTTTCAATTCTGAAATAGGTAGTTCTTGCAAATAGTTCAGTGAAGAATATCCCATACCAAAGTCATCAACGCTTGTACTAAACCCTTTTGCATTTAACTCATTAATAATTTGTCTCGCCTTTGCCAAATCCACAAGACTCATATTTTCCGTAATTTCAATAATAATATTAGACGGATTTGCATTATACTTTCTCACTAATCCAACTAACTGCTCTACAAACTTAGGATGGTAGAAATGTTCTGGTGAAATATTTACCGCAACCGGTACAATATTTAAACCTTTACTCTCTCTACTCTGAAACCATTGCAGAACTTGTTCAATTACTTGTAAATCAATATCCCTTATTAACCCCTTTTTTTCTGCTACTGGCATAAAATCTTGCGGTGAAATAAACCCAAGCACAGGTGAATTCCATCTAGCTAATGCTTCAATGCTATTAATTGAACGGTTATGCATATTGACTTTCGGCTGAAAATAAACTTGAATTTCTTTATTTTTCACTGCTTCAGTTAAATGGCTACTAATAAGCAAATGCTGATTTATATTCGCATCCATTTCTTTTTTATATTGAATAGCTACATTTCCTGCTCTACTTTTCGCTATTCTAAATGCATTTTCAGCAAAACGAATCGCATCATTATACGAAACTTTTTCATTAAATGGAGACATCCCATTTTTCAACGTAATGTATACTGGATTGTTTTGAATAATAAATGGGGTCTCAACTAAAATATCCATGATTGCTTCAAAATCCGGAATTTTTTCACCAACAACATGACTAGTAAACGATATAATTTTAGAACTAGAAAAGCGTCCGATGACATCTTCTTCTCTTCTTCTCAACATATTCATTTTCCTGCACAATTGTTTTAGTAATTCATCCCCTGCGTCACGACCATATAACTCTACAATTTCCGAAAACTCAGTTGGTTCAATAATATGTATTAAGCCAAATATTTGTCGCTCTTCAAGTTCTCTTAATTTCTCCATAAAACCTAGACGATTTGGTATTCCAATTGGAACGTCATTATAAGCAAGGAAATAGATTTCCTTTAATTTTTGTTCGTATATGTAAGCTAACGAAATTAAATTATTGATTTTATGTAAAAATTCTTTATAAACGATTCCATCTTGTGAGATTACCCCGTCAAAATACATAAAGATCACACCAATCCCATGATTCGCATGATTTCTTATAGGGATGATTAAACACTTTGATAATTCATGTTTCGCAACAATTTCTTTATGAAGTTCATGGACTTTAACGTTATAAGTTGCTTTAAGTAAATAGGACTCTCGTGTTTCAATAAATTGTTTATAATATTCAATTTCAGCTTTTCTTTGTATAAGAATTGGATGGATTTGTCCATTGTTTTGTGATGATACCATTTGCAACATACTATTGTTTTCATCTTCTTTAATGAAGATAGTTGTAAATGTTTTAAATTGGAATACTTCATCTAATCCTTTACATATGATCTGCAATTTTTTGAACAGCGTGCTCTCATGTTCAATGGCAGTGTAAATTTTTTCTTCTATATAATGTATTATTTGTTCTAAATGATATTGTGAGTAATTATCAAAGATTAACAATGTTAGTAAACTATCTTTATTTTCATCTAAAAAGGGAATCGACAGGACATCTACTAATGATGGCATGCCTTTTTTGTTGTTTAATAATATATCTACCTTAGTTAGTTCACCATTATGGATATTTTCTTCAAACGTTTTCAAATTCTTATTATTTTCATACGAAAATAGTAAATCATCTGTTTGCTTATTTATTAATTCTTCTTTTTGAAACCCAGTCATCTGACAAAAGAGGTCATTTACATCTAGAATGGAAAGTTTATTACGAACCACTTCTAGAATGATATAACCCTTTTTGGACTGTTCCCCAAGAAGCTTCACTGATTGAAAGAGGGGAATTTTACTTTTGTCCAATTGCTGTATCATCTATTTCCCCTCCATTTACTTAATATTAGTAAAGAACATTTTACCTTTTTTGGGCACATTAAGTAAATATGTATTATGTATCAGTAATTTAGTAATACTTACTAAATGAAAATAGGGTATCGCAAAGAGATCGTCTTGATCATCTTTGCGTTACCCTATCAATTAATTGCTAGAATTATGCGTATAATGGATATTTATCAGTAAGAGCTTTTACTCGATCTGCACATTCTTTTTTCGTAGCTTCATCTTCTGGATTTTTAAGAAGTTTTGCAATGATTAAACCAACTTCTCTTAAATCTTCTTCTTTAAATCCGCGGCTAGTTACAGCTGCTGTACCAAGTCGGATACCAGATGTTACGAATGGTTTTTCTTCATCGTAAGGGATTGTATTTTTGTTACATGTAATCCCTACTTCATCAAGAACGTGTTCGGCTACTTTACCAGTTAAACCAACTGATTTAACGTTTACTAATAATAAGTGATTGTCAGTACCACCTGATACGATTTTTAAACCTTCTTCAGTTAAAGTTTCTGCTAAAGATTTAGCGTTCGCTTTAATTTGAATTGCATATTCTTTGAATTCAGGTTGTAATGCTTCACCAAATGCTACTGCTTTTGCAGCGATGACATGCATTAATGGTCCACCTTGAATACCAGGGAAAACTGCTTTATCGATTTTTTTAGCTAGTTCTTCATCATTTGTTAAAATTAATCCACCACGTGGACCACGTAATGTTTTATGTGTTGTTGATGTTGTGAAATGAGCGTAAGGTACTGGTGATGGATGTTCACCTGTTGCTACAAGACCAGCAATGTGAGCCATATCAACCATGAGGTAAGCACCAATTTCATCTGCAATTTCACGGAATTTTGCAAAGTCGATTACACGTGGGTATGCAGAAGCACCAGCAACGATTAGTTTTGGTTTATGTTCTAATGCTTTAGCACGTACATCTTCGTAATCTATTACATTAGTATCTTTGGTAACACCGTATTCTACGAAATTATATTGAACACCTGAGAAGTTTACAGGAGAACCGTGTGTTAAGTGACCACCATGAGAAAGATTCATACCTAGAACAGTATCACCTGGTTGTAATAATGTATAATATACTGCCATGTTAGCTTGTGCACCAGAGTGAGGTTGTACGTTAGCAAATTTAGCTCCGAATAATTGTTTTACACGATCACGAGCGATATCTTCAACTACGTCTACATGTTCACAACCACCATAGTAACGCTTACCAGGATAACCCTCAGCGTACTTGTTAGTTAGCACAGATCCTTGTGCTTCCATTACTGCTTCAGAAACAAAGTTTTCAGACGCAATTAACTCGATATTCGATTGTTGACGTTTCTTTTCCGCTAAAATCCCTTCAAGTACAGCTTTGTCTTGTACTGCTAATTTCTCATAAGCCATTTTTCAAAACTCCCTCTACTATTTTTTATATTGGTGCCAGGCACTCAAACAACTCCGACTCATCTGAATTGTTTGAGTACCTGGCAATAATTAATTTATCTATTCGTAAATAGCTCTTGGTCCACCGATTAACTTTGGACGAGTTTTTGCAACAGTTACAATTGCTTCACCAATCTGTTTAACAGTTGTTCTAATTGGGATAGCAACTTCTTTTAAATGCATTCCAATAAGAGTTTGACCAATATCAATACCAGCGTGAGCGCGAATATGCTCTACAACGACAGGTTGTTGTAACTGTGAAAAAGCATAGGCAGACATTGATCCACCAGCATGTTTAACCGGTTTTACAGTAACTGGTTCATAACCAAATCTTTCTGCCGCTTCATATTCAAGTGTTAATGCACGGTTAATATGTTCGCAACCTTGAAACGCTAAGTATAAGTCATTTCTTTGTGCAAATTTTTCGAATTCTTTATATAGAACTTCAGCTACTTCCATTGCTCCTGCAGTCCCAATTTTTGAACCAATGACTTCTGATGTTGAACAGCCAACAACAAAAAGTTGCTTTGGTTTGAATTCTGTTTGTTGCTCTAGCTCTGTAAGAAGCTGTGCTAATTGATTTTGAATATGGTCTAAAGTTGCCAATTTACACACTTACCCTTCTATAAATACCAGGTCCCATACGTCTCTTTGACTATGAGTTTTTGTATGGACCTGGGATTTTTAAACTTATCCTTCAAGCTCTGAAATTTTTTCTACTCGACGTGTATGACGTCCACCTTCAAAGTCTGTGTTTAACCATGTTTTTACAATTTCACGTGCTAAACCTGGGCCAATAACTCGTTCACCCAGTGCTATAATATTTGAATCGTTATGACATCTTGTAGCTTTTGCACTAAACACATCATGCACTAATGCACAACGAATGCCTTTAACTTTATTGGCAGCAATTGACATCCCAATACCAGTACCACAAATCAGTATTCCACGATCTGCTTTTCCAGTTGCAACAGCTTCTGCTACTGGCTTTGCATAGTCTGGATAGTCTACTGAATCTGTTGTTTTTGGACCGAAATCTTCATACTGAATTTGAAGCTCATCTAAAAGATCCATAATTTCTTTTCTTAAATTATTACCACCATGATCAGAAGAAATGGCTATTTTCACTTTTCTTACCTCTTTTCAATTTCTACTAAAGGCAGATTAACCTGAGAAAGTTCACTTTAAACATTTTAGGCTTACTTTTAGTAGTTGTAATACAGCGAGTAGATATTTCTACTCTTAAATATTAACAACAGTTTACCATGACTTTCAATTGAATAACATGGATTTTAATAATATTTAATAAATGTTTTTTTCTTAAAACACGAATGATTATTAAAAAATTAATACGAATATTCATATTTCAGGGTAAAAAAACCACAAATATGTTACTAGTAATAGTAAAACATACGGAAATCATATAATCAACGAAAATTTTGATATATATTATTAAAACAAATGATTACAGAATATTCAGTTTTAAATATATGTTGGGGAAAATAACTATGGTTAAAAATGAAAAAAGCACACAACCAATCTGGATTACCTTTTTCCAAATTGGATTGTGTGCTATCTATTTTATTAATTTGTTCTGTCAAATTGTTGGATCACTTTATACAGCTGTTCTGATTGTGATTTTAAATCACGAGAAAGTTTTTCGATTTGTTCGATTGCATAAGCTTGTTCTTCTGTTGAACTACGCACTTCTTCTGCACCAGCTGAAGTTTGCTCTGCAATCGCAGCTACTTCTTGAGATTGGTGAGCAGTTGTTTCAATATTCTTCATTTGCTTTTCAACTAATCCAGAAATATCAACGACAGCATCTGCCATACTATGTACATTCGTAGCCATACTTTCTACTAATCTTGTTGTCTCAGAAACTTTAGCTGACTCTTTCACTGCAAATGTCACTTGTTCATTCATCTGTTTAACAACAATGTGAACGTTTTCTTGCATAGTTTGAATTAAGGAAGTAATGCCTTTTACTGCTTTAGCACTCTCATCTGCTAAACTGCGAACCTCTTCAGCTACTACTGCGAAACCTTTACCATGTTCTCCAGCGCGAGCCGCTTCAATTGAAGCATTTAAAGCTAATAGGTTTGTTTGGGCAGCAATGTCACCTACTAAACCAATAATTCTTTCAATTTGTTCTGCATTTTTTTCTAATTGGTGAATGTTTTTTAATGCTTCTTCATTACCTGTTACGATTTGTCGGATACTATTAACTAGTCCTTGAATTGAATCTGTTGTCGTTTCTAATTCTTGAATAATCTGTTTTGACTGAGTGGCAGAATTCAATGCACGAGCATTTACTTCAGAAGCTAGTTCACGAACATCTTCTATTGCTTCTACTGTTCCTTGTACCGCTTCTGCAGATTGTTCAGCACCTTGGGAAATTTGACTTACCGTTCTTGCAATTCCTTCTGCTTGACTGGCAGCAGATGTAGTTTGTTCAGATAAATCAATAATTGCTGAGTTCGTCTTTTGGAAATTTGTATCAATACTCTCTACCATTTGACGAAGATTCACAATCATTAACTGGAACGCTTCAGCTACGGATTGGATTTCATCACGAGTTTTCGGCATCTCAACATCATGTCCAATTTTCCCTTCAGAAACACGTCTTGCAGTTGCTTCTAATCTCTGTAAAGGCTTTGTAATAATAACTGATAATATCGCAGCTAAAATACCAGACCAAATAATACCTAATAAATATGTACAGATTTCAAACCAAACCTTATTAGATAAAAAATCAAACTGAGCAAAAAAGTATGGATGTAAATAACGAATAAAAACAAAGCTTGTCGAGTAAGTAATTAACGCTAAAATTGTTACAAATAATATGAGTTTCTTCCGCAAGCTAAAAGCATTCTTACCTTTCTGATTCATAAGACTAGCCTCCAGTTATTTTGTTTTCTAGTTCATCTATTAGTTTTTTTAGTTCTTGATAAGTTTGTGCATATGTAAACATATCACCACCGAAAGGATCTGAAACATCTTTTGAACTATATGGTGTTACATATTCTTTCAGTGTATATGTTTTTCCTTCTGCGCTTGGAAATGAACGAACAATCATTTCTTTATGTGCAAGTGTCATGGTTAAAATTAAGTCAGCCCATTCAATATCATTCTTATTTACTTGGCTTGTTTTGTGGTCAAAATCAATCCCTTCATTAGAGAGAACTGCTCTAGAGTTTTCAGAAATCCCTCCCCCTTCTAATGCATAGATTCCTGCTGACTTTACTTCGACACCTTTTATATTCTTATGTTTTAAGATTGCTTCTGCCATTGGACTACGACAAGTATTTCCAGTACAAATAAAATAAATATTCATGCTGCCGCCTCACAATTCACTTACGTATTTTGTTTTCTAATTATTGAGTAAAGCATAGACGCTAAAAGTCATCAAAGAAATTCCGGCGATCCATTTTAATGACTGACCTTTAAAAGAACGCTGGCTTCTTCTCGCAAGAGTTAATGAAATATAAGATAAGACAAAAGTCCAAATACCTGCACTGATAATAAATAAATATTTCTGTAAATTAAGCATACCAAAAGATATGCTTACTGAAAAGGTATCTAAACTCGCTGAAATAGCCAATATCCATACTGGAATCGGTGTAATTTGTCTATTGTGTGTAGAAAGTATCAAGTGTAAACCTATAAAGAACAATAAAATGCTCGAAATAATATTCGACCATTGCATTAAAATTGCAACCATCATATTTCCAATTGTAAATCCAATAATCGGAAATATCATGTGTAATAGGGCTGTCCAAAGTGCCAAAAAAAATCGTTGCTTAACTGTTGAAAGCAGTAAATATAACGCAACTACATCAAGTGCTACTACGAGTCCTATTAGAATTTCCTGCAAGCTCGTCCTCTTTCCTTTGGTATAATTTCTACCATTTTATGCGAAAGAGACAAGTATTATCATTTTTATTCTATTTTATTGTTTCATATTTTGTAAAACACAAATTATTTTTCTTAATGAATAAATAGGTTCGAATAAGCTACTCTTTTTTCGACTACATAAAAAAATCCACCAAATTTATAAGGTGGACACTGTTTGAATAATTTAAAACAACTTATTTCAACTGATACCATTTCCCTCCAGCTGCTTTTTCAAGTCGGTTCATAATGGCTGCACCAACTCCATCGGTAGATGTAGTCGTTGCTAGAATAATCGATGCATTTGTTTTATCACATGCACGTAAGTCATCGTATAGTTTTACACCTATTTCATCTTTATCTCCATCTTGTCCAAATGAAAAGAAATAGTCTGCTTTTAACTCTTCAAACTCACTTGGAGCTAGTAAAGCGATAATTTCACCTTCTTGGCGTAATTGTTCGATTGCTTTCTCGACTGTCGGTAAATCTTGTTCGATTAAGTATACTGGCGCATTTGGTGCATAGTGAGTATATTTCATACCTGGTGCTTTTGGTGTTTCCTTCTTGTCTTGCTGGGATAACGTTGGTTGGTTCACCTCTCCAATAACTTCCTCTAACATTTCCTTCGTAACCCCACCTGGACGTAAAATAGCTGGGGGGGTTACCGTTACATCAAGTACAGTCGATTCCAATCCAATTCCTGTTGGACCACCATCAAGAATTAATGGAATAAGTCCCTGTAAATCTTCTTCTACATGTTCTGCTTTAGTTGGACTTGGCTTACCACTTTTGTTTGCACTTGGAGCAGCAACTGGTTGTTTTAGTAGTTGTAATAAATTTAAAGCAACTGGGTGGTCAGGCATACGTAGCCCCACTGTCGTAAGACCAGCAGTTACACTTTTAGCAAGAACATTTTTTTTGGCTTTCATTACAATTGTTAGCGGGCCTGGCCAAAATTTTTCCATACACTTTATAGCAATTTCTGGAATTTCTTCTATATATGTTGATACTTCTTCAATAGATCCAATATGTACGATAAGTGGATTATCTGAAGGGCGACCTTTTGCTGCAAAGATTTTATTTACAGCCTCGTTATTTGTTGCAATAGCTCCCAAACCATAAACCGTTTCAGTTGGAAATGCAACGACTTCACCCTTATTTAATAAATCCACAGCCTGTTGATAAGCTTCCGACTTATCCACATCATTATTCACAGAAATACAAGACGTTTTCATGCTCACACTTCCTTATTTCAACGAGTTAACTCTATACTTATTCACAACATGTGGACAATTTATTCTTTCATTGTGAATACTTTATCCAGTAAATCTTTCTTCTATAAACCAAATAGACTTAAAAACCATTCCCAAATTACGAATACTACTTCAGTTTCTTCTTTCTCTTCTTCAACATTTTCTTTTTCTGCACTGCTTGGACCTTCACAAATATTTGGGAAAATACTGCACCAAAAGTTATCCCCACGTCCATCACCAATTGTTACAACTAAAGAATTATATAAACTTTGTGGATAAAAATAATTCACATCCACTTTTGCAGGAATCAAATGCTTACCAACTGTTATTTTCACATCTTGATCAGCATAATTTTGCTCAATTGCAAAGTATAATTTTGCAATTGTTTCGTCATTACTTAAAGCTAAAAGTTCATTTTGTTTAATTTCAGAAAAAATTGGAGATAAGCTTTCAACCATTTCTTCTTTTAATTGTTGATCTGCTACTGTATTACTATTTGCTATTACTCTAATTTTCAATGAATCATCTACTAAACTATCGCGAGTTTCATAGAATTGTTCCATCACTTGTGGAGCCATAAGAATGATACAGTAAACTGCAACTGCACTAGCCACTAATCTTAATACACTAATGATTGGATGATATTTAATTGGATTTTCTAATCTTGTAATCTCGTAATCGTTTAACATAGTTTCATTCCTCCCTGACACCATGATTGTCAGAAAGGAATGTTTTTATACATCTATTTCACAAAAAATCATTCTATTTTTTTTGTTAATATCTTTTACTATTTCAATTTTTGCTTGTGGAAAACTATTTTTAAAGAAATTTGCCACTTTTTCACCTTGTGTATAACCTATTTCTAAACCAATTAAAGCTGGTTTATTTAATAGATTTGGAAGGTTTTCTGCTAGTTTCCTATAAAGAATTAACCCATTTTCTTCAGCAAAAAGAGCTGTATGTGGCTCGTGTTTTAATACAACCTCGGACATATCAACCGCTTCATCAAAAGCAATGTATGGAGGGTTGGATAAAACAACATCCCATTTTTCGTTTTGGATTGGATTCGTCAAATCCCCTAAACGAAAATCGATTTTAGCTTGGAGTTCATTTGCGTTTCTCTTGGCCGTATTAAGAGCGTCTTGTGAAATATCTGTTGCTGTTACTTTAGCTGTTGGAAGTTCAAGTTTCATCGTGATTGCAATTGCTCCGCTTCCAGTTCCAATATCCACTAGATTAATTTCTTTATTTTGGCCAAATATACGTTTTATTCGATCCAGTGTACCTAAGATTAATTCTTCTGTTTCTGGACGTGGAATTAATACTGACTCATCAACTTGGAATTTTCTACCATAAAATTCTTCGTAGCCAATTAAATATTGCACAGGTTTTCCTTTTGCATGTTCATTTACAAATTGTTCAAAACGATTTAAATCTGCTTCGGTGATAGGCTCATGCATTCGCATCATTAACCCTGAATAGTTTGTTTCTAAAACATGTTGCAGTAAAATTCTTGCAGCATTTTCATCACGACCATTTTCCATTAAAAAAGAAGAAGCCCAATTAAGGGCCTCAAAATTTGTATTAAGCTTCATCATTTAAATTTGCTAATTTCGCAGATTGGTCTTCTAAAATAAGTGCATCGAAGATTTCATCAAGCTTACCTTCCATAATTTGATCCAATTTTTGAATCGTTAAGCCAATGCGATGGTCTGTGACACGGTTTTGTGGATAGTTATATGTGCGAATACGTTCAGAACGGTCTCCTGTACCTACAGCAGATTTACGTGTTGCGTCGATTTCTTTTTGAGCCTCTTGCATATACATATCAGCAACTCGTGCACGTAATATTTTCATTGCTTTTTCACGGTTTTTAATTTGTGAACGTTCATCCTGCATAGATACAACAACACCCGTTGGTAAATGGGTCATACGAACGGCAGACATCGTTGTATTTACGGACTGACCACCCGCACCAGAAGATGCGAATGTATCTACACGGATATCTTTTTCATGTATTTCAACATCTACTTCTTCAACTTCAGGTAAACAAGCAACTGTTGCAGTTGAAGTATGGATACGACCTTGAGATTCCGTAGCTGGTACACGTTGTACGCGGTGTGCACCATTTTCATATTTAAATCTTGAGTAAGCACCTTGACCATTGATCATGAAGATTACTTCTTTATAACCACCTGCTGGGTTTGGAGAGGCTTCCATTATATCAATTTTCCAACCCTGTGTTTCAGCATAACGCGTATACATACGGAAAAGGTCTCCAGCGAATATATTCGCTTCGTCACCACCAGCAGCACCACGAATCTCCATAATTACGTTTTTATCGTCGTTCGGGTCTTTTGGAATTAGCAAGATTTTAAGGCGTTCTTCTAGTTGTGGAATTTGTGCGTTCAATTCGTTAAATTCTTCTTTTACTAGTTCATGCATTTCAGGATCTTTTTCTAGATCAAGCATTTCTTTTGCTTCTGCTAATTGTTGTTTTACTTGTTTATACTGACGATATACTTCAACCATTTCCTGAATATCAGATTGTTCCTTTGAATATTCACGAAGTTTTTTGCTATCGCTTACGATGTCTGGATCGCTTAGTAATTCATTTAAACGTTCATAACGATCTTCAACCGCTTGTAATCGATCAAACATGTACTTCACCTCTATTGTTCGCTCTAATTTTGTTTATTTTATAATCGGCATTGGCCGTCGTCTATTGAAAAACCACTACATTAGTATATAGAAAATTATGCTATATCGCTAGTGTTATGGAAAAATGAAATTGAAAGTCATCATTGTATTTAAGGAAATGAAAATTAGAAATAAGTGCTTTTAAATTGTAACAATACTTGATTAAAGCGGCGGATTCGCATGGCATCTTCTACAAACTGGATAATATGAATCATTACCACCAATGTGAATTTGCTCACCAGTGTAAACTGGTTTTTGATTCTCATCTACTCTAAGGTTCATCGTAGCTTTTTTATGGCAGAACCAGCAGATTGTTTTCATTTCTTCTATTTTATCAGCATAGATGAGCATGTAGCGGCTACCTTCGAAAAGTTCATTTTGGAAGTCATTTTTTAAGCCGAAGCCCATAACTGGAATATTTAATTCATCCACAATTTTAGTTAATTGTAATACTTGGTCTTTGCTTAGGAATTGCACTTCATCAATTAACACACAATAAAGTTTTTCGTTTTCTTCATGATGGTGCTTTACGTACTCAAATAAGTTTGTGTGGTTGAAAACAGGAATTACTTTTCTTCTTAAGCCAATTCTACTTGATACATAACCTACTTCATCCCGATCATCTATTCCAGAAGTAAAGAGTAATACTGGTTTTTTCTGTTCTTCATAATTATGTGCAACTTTAAGAATTTCAATAGATTTTCCACTATTCATTGCACCATGTTTGAAAAATAACTGCGCCATTAAACTTCTACCTCATTTCTATAATTAGCTCACCCATATCTATACTATCCTTGAATGAGTTATGTAAAGTGATGATTGTTAAGTATGTATTGCGTTTTACGTTGGGTACTGTTGGAATATCTTCGTTACTTCGGGGTTTGAGACATTTTAAGGTGAATTCTTTAACTAAATGTCTCATATCGCATGGTTTTGGGATATTTCAATGTGATTTCTCTACCCAAATGTCTCATAACTACTGGTTTTAGGACATTTCAGGAAGATTTTCCTACCTAAATGTCTCATATCACGCGGTTTTGAGACATTTCAGGATGTTTTCCCTTACCAAATGTCTCATAACTACTGGTTTTGGGACATTTCAGGTTGTTTTCCCTACCTAAATGTCTCATATCACACGCTTTTGAGACATTTCGAGCTCATCCCATTCAACAAATGTCTCATTACACCTGCATTTGAGACATTTCAAAGAATTTCTCACTCTAAATTGTCTCAATAAAGCCCGAATAACTCCTTGTGTGCTCATTTACTACTATTTATGTAACAAGACTCAATTCAATAAAAAGTCCTTTTCCGTCAAAAAATGCCTGCCATTAGGATGGCAGGCATTTTAAATTTCATCTTATTTAAGACCGTATTTTTTGTTGAAACGATCCACACGTCCGTCAGCAGACGCGAATTTTTGACGGCCAGTATAGAATGGGTGACATTCGTTGCAGAACTCTACTACGATTTTTTCTTTTACTGAACCTGTTTCAAAAGTGTTACCGCAAGAGCACGTTACTGTTGCAGTTTTGTAATTTGGATGAATTCCTTGTTTCATATTCGTTTCTCCTCTCGCCCTGAACCATCTGGAACAGAGTAATTATTCGAACTGCACCTTACATAGCCCGAATATGTCGACTACATATGTGCACGTTGCATACTGAAAAATTATAACAAGAATTAAAATTGAATGCAAGGGTTTATAATATTCCTATTTTTGGCTATCTAAGTATCTTTATAATAGCCCTTTACCCTTAGTTGCTTTCTTCATTTCTTCATTTAACTTATCGAAGAATTCTTCATTTGTTTTAGAACCACGAAGTTTCTTTAAGAAACGCTCTGTGAAATCAGGAGCATCTGTAAACGTTTTACGAATCGCCCATAATTTTTCTAATTGCTCACTTGGGATTAGCAACTCTTCTTTACGTGTACCTGAGCGGCGAATATCAAGAGCTGGGAATATACGGCGTTCTGCAAGATTTCGATCTAAGTGGAGTTCAAGGTTGCCTGTCCCTTTAAATTCCTCATAAATTACCTCATCCATACGAGAACCAGTGTCAACTAGTGCAGTTGCAAGAATAGTTAAACTACCACCATCTTCAATATTACGTGCTGATCCAAAGAAACGTTTTGGTCTATGGAATGCTGCTGGGTCTATACCACCTGAAAGTGTTCTTCCACTTGGAGGAATGACTAAGTTATATGCACGAGCAAGACGTGTAATAGAATCCATTAAGATGATTACATCACGTTTATGCTCTACTAAACGACGTGCTCTCTCTAATACAAGCTCTGCCACTTTTACGTGGTTTTCTGGTAATTCGTCGAATGTAGAACTTACTACATCAGCATTCACTGAACGCTCAATATCAGTAACCTCTTCAGGACGCTCGTCTATTAACAAAACAATTAACTCAGCTTCTGGATAATTTGTTGTAATCGCATTCGCTATTTCTTTTAGAAGCGAAGTTTTACCGGCTTTTGGCGGAGCTACGATTAATCCACGTTGTCCAAATCCAACAGGGGCAACTAAGTCCATTATGCGTGTAGATAATTTATTTGGTTCCGTTTCAAGTTTAATATGACGATCTGGGTAAAGTGGTGTTAACGCTGGGAAGTGAACTCGTTCTTTTGCAATTTCAGGATCTTCGCCATTTACTGCATCTACTTGTAATAACCCAAAATATCGTTCATTTTCCTTTGGTGGTCGTACTTTACCAGATACTTTGTCTCCATTTCGAAGATCGAAACGTCGAATTTGAGAAGCAGAGATATAAATATCTTCTTTTGAAGGTGAATAGTTAATAGGTCTTAGGAATCCGAAACCTTCACTTGAAACAATTTCAAGAACACCTTCCATAAAGAAAAAGCCTTCTTGTTCAGAACGAGATTTTAAAATAGCAAAAATTAATTCTTTTTTTGTTAATTTACTATAATATGAAATTTTATAATCACGTGCAAGAGAGTATAACTCTTTTAATGTCATATTCTCTAACTGAGCTATAGTAAGTGCTGACATAGCATGACTCCAGTCTTTTTAGTTTTAATTTTCTACACTTTGGAATTAGTCTAACTGTAGGGTTAAAAATGAAAGTTTTGTAGGAAGGATGTCTGATAATGTGAAACTCAATTAGTGGGTTTTCCCATTAATTATTCGTTAAACCGTTTGTTATCGCAACTTAAACACCTTTAATTAAAGGTGGGAGTTTCCAACAATTACATCGGGTTAACTATATCATATTATCAGACATCATAGTTTAGAAGTTAATCAAATACGCCTTGGCGTATTTGTGCCCAGACTTTTTCGAGCTTTGCTCGATAATTACCTTTAAAAATCTGTGGCATCCGCCGGAGGCTTTAACTTCATTCAGTTGCAAATTAAACACACAGAACGGATTGACTGGGTGTATTCATATCACCAATTATAGAACTGGAATTCTATTACTGAATGAAGTTAAACATATCTAGGTTTTTTATCGATATTGTGGCGTCCTTCAATAAAACGTACAGTACCAGTTTTAGCACGCATTACTAAAGAATTTGTTAAACAATATGCACCTTTATATTGAACACCTTTTAGTAACTCACTATCTGTTACAGCTGTTGCTGCAAAAATAGCGTCATCACCTTTAACTAAGTCTTCTAAGTAAAGCACTTTTGAAACATCGATCCCCATTTTCTCACATCGTTCACGTTGTTCATCATTTTCCGGTACTAATCTAGCTTGGAAATCTCCGCCTAAACACTTCAGGGCAACTGCAGATATAACACCTTCTGGAGCACCGCCCATACCAAACATAATATCAATTCCAGTTTCATCGAACGCTGTATTAATTGCAGCACTCACGTCACCATCTTGAATAAATTTAATTCTAGCACCAGCTGCTCGAATCTCATCTACAATATGTTGGTGACGAGGGCGATCAAGCAGAATTGCAACCACGTCTGTAATATCTTTATTTTTCGCTTTTGCTACAGCATGTAAATTTTCTGTAACAGATGCGTTAATGTCAACTTTCCCAGCAGCTTCAGGACCAACTGCTAACTTATCCATATACATATCAGGCGCGTTCAATAAATTACCGCGATCAGCAATAGCTAATACAGTCATTGCACCATTTGTTCCTTTTGCAACAATATTTGTCCCCTCAAGTGGATCTACTGCAATATCTACATCTGGGCCACCATTACGAAGACCTAATTCTTCTCCAATATACAGCATAGGTGCTTCGTCCATTTCACCTTCACCTATAACAACAGTACCGTGCATAGGGATTGTATCAAATAAAGCTCTCATTGCTGTTGTTGCTGCGTCGTCTGCTTCATCTTTTAATCCGCGTCCCATCCATTTAGCAGAAGCAATTGCTGCTGCTTCCGTAACGCGGACAACTTCCATTGTTAAACTGCGTTCCATTCTATATATCCTCCTAATTCGGTTACCCGAATTCATGTCACGTTATATTGTAACATAAAAACATTATCGCGTTCGTACAAATTTATTCCTGTAATTCTAAAGAGCTAACAGCAATCGTTTCTCGACGTATATTAGCACCAAGTGAATTCAGTTTTTCTATTAATGAACTATATCCACGTTCAATATGGTGAATTTCGTGAATAATCGTTTCCCCTTCAGCAATTAAGCCTGCTAATACTAGTGCTGCACCCGCTCTTAGATCAGTTGCAGTAACTGATGAGCCATGTAATTGTGAAGGACCTTGGATAATAGCTGTGTTTCCTTCTACTTTTGCAGTAGCATTCATTCGACGTAATTCATCTATATGTTTAAAACGTGCTGAATAAATTGTGTCTGTCACTTTTGATGTTCCGATGGCTTGAGTCATTAAAACAGAAAGTGGTTGTTGTACGTCTGTGGGAATACCGGGATAGACAAGTGTTTTAACATCTACGGCTTGTAAAGTGTCAGTTTTTGGAATGAATACACTTTCTTCACCTTCAATTACTTTTACACCCATTTCACGGAGTTTTGCGATCACTGCTTCTAAGTGTAGAGGGATAATATTATCAATTGTGATTCCATCACCAATTGCTGCTGCCATAATCATAAAAGTTGCCGCTTCTATGCGATCTGGAATAATGGTATGTTTTGTCCCGTGAAGTTCATCTACACCATCTATTCGGATTACACTCGTACCAGCACCTTTAATGTTTGCACCCATATTCGTTAATAGTGTAGCTACATCAATAATTTCTGGTTCTTTTGCAGCATTTTCAATGACTGTGCGCCCTTTTGCTCGAACTGCCGCAAGCATAATGTTAATTGTTGCCCCAACACTTGCAACGTCCAAATAAATTTTCGCACCTCTTAACTCATCTGCACGTAAATAGATTGCTCCATGTTCATTCGTTACTTTTGCACCTAAAGCTTCAAACCCTTTAATATGTTGATCAATCGGGCGTGGACCTAGGAAACAGCCTCCAGGTAACCCTACAACAGCCTTTTTAAATCGACCAAGCATTGCCCCCATTAAGTAATAAGAAGCCCTAAGTTTCTTTACATTACCATTAGGTAAAGGGATTGCAAGCATGTTTGACGGATCAATAACCATTTGTCCGTTTTCAAAAGTAACTTCTCCACCGATTTCTTCCAACAACGCTTTTAATGTCCAAGCATCAGCAATTTCAGGTATACCACCGATGGTAACTGAGGAGTTAGCCAGAATTGATGCTGGAATTAATGCCACTGCACTATTTTTTGCTCCGCTGACTTTGATTGTACCTTTTAGACGATTCTCGCCAATAATTTTATATACTTCCATAACGCGTTCTCCCTCGTAATTGGAAAGTTTCCCTTAGTATAGTCAACTTCAACAATTTTTGTATTTGTACCTATTCATTTATTTGGGCAGTTCATAAATATAGGTACGAACGAGAAATCTATACATAAGAAAATCACTAATCGAACTTAGAAAGATACTTTTTGACCTATAATATGTCTGCGGTCTTTCCTATAGGGACTTCCATAAACTTTAAAACTTTATATGTTAGTCCGCAATTAAGTCGAAAGAAACTTTTCTCATGCTTATTTCCATTTTTTTAATAAATACCCTAAAATTATTTATTTAAACAACATAACTTTATTATTGACCTTCTCGCTTTTTCCAATCCGCTAAAAAGGCTTCTATCCCTTTGTCAGTTAGTGGATGGTGGAATAATTGTTTCAATACTTTAAATGGTGTTGTTGCAATGTCTGCACCTGCTAATGCAGCATCCTGTATGTGTTGTGGATGACGTATGGAAGCAGCGATAATTTGTGTATCAATATTATGAATTGCAAAGATATCTGCAATTGTAGAAATTAGATCAGCTCCATTATGGCCAATGTCATCTAAACGACCGATAAATGGCGATACATATGTTGCTCCAGCACGTGCAGCCATTAAAGCTTGGTTGGCACTGAAAATCAATGTGACATTCGTTTTAATACCTTTTTCTGAAAAGTATTTACATGCTTTTAATCCATCTGGTGACATTGGTAATTTTACCGTAATATTAGGTGCGATTTCTGCTAGTTCTAAACCTTCTTTAATCATTCCATCAGCATCTAGTGAAATCACTTCCCCACTAACTGAACCATCTACAAGTTCTGCAATTTCACGAAGACGATCATGGAATGAGATATTCTCCTCTTTTGCAACTAATGATGGGTTTGTTGTAACTCCAGAAATGATTCCCCAAGAATGTGCTTCTTTGATTTCTTCAAAATTAGCTGTATCAATAAAAAATTTCATGTTACATTCCTCCTAGAATTGACTGAAAAAACGTTAAAGCGAAAAATTTCGAAAGAAGTAAAAACAAAGAGAAGGCTGATTGAATGTGTACAATCAGACACTTCTCCTCTATTATCATTCATCGATTTTAAATGAATTAAGAAAAGCAGTGTATAGTCATCACATATTATTATTTTATAAGGATAATACACCTACTTCTTTCTAAATCTTCTGGTCCGTAAATCGTTCTACTTTGATTTTAAGTTTATCCACTTTTATGGTAAATTTAACATCTTGTTGAAGAAGATTTTTATTTATTACTCTTATTTATCTTTAAATAACATATGCAAAATGAGCATATTGTGTCAAAAGCCTACTATGAGCCTAGAATTTCTAAATTAGGCTTTTTGAGAACTACCAAATTCGCGCATTTTTCCAATTACAGTTGCTTTAATTGCATCGCGTGCCGGAGCTAAGTATTTACGTGGATCATATACTTTTGGGTCATTATTTAAAATTTCGCGAATCACTTTTGTTGCAGCAATTTGATTTTCTGTATTTACGTTAATTTTAGCTGTTCCTAATGAAATAGAACGTTGGATGTCTTTAGTTGGGATCCCTGTTCCACCGTGTAAAACTAGAGGAATATCAGTTAAATTTGAGATTTCTTCCATTTCAGCAAAACCTAAGTTTGGTTCACCTTTGTATGGACCGTGAACAGAACCAAGTGCTGGAGCTAAGCAATCGATAGCAGTTTGCTCAACAAGTGATTTACATTCTGCAGGGTCTGCATAAATAATTCCACCGATTACTCCGTCTTCGTCTCCTCCAACAGAACCTAATTCAGCTTCTACTGAAACACCTTTTGAATGTGCATATTCAACTACTTGTGAAGTAATTTTAACGTTTTCTTCAAATGGATGATGTGAAGCATCGATCATTACAGAAGTAAATCCTGCATCAACTGCTTCTTTACATTTTTCAAAACTTGAACCATGGTCAAGGTGTATTGCAACTGGTACAGTAATTTTGTAGCTTTCCATTAAACCTTTAACCATGTGAACTACTGAAATAAACCCGCCCATATATTTCCCTGCACCTTCAGATACACCAAGGATAACTGGAGACTTTTCTTCTTCTGCCGCTTGTAAAATCGCTTGAGTAAATTCAAGGTTATTAATATTAAATTGACCTACTGCATAGCCTTCTTTTTTTGCTTTGATTAACATTTCTTTCATGGATACTAATGGCATTTTGAAAATCCTCCTGGAGATAGTATTTTTTTCATCAAATATTGTTTGCATCATGTCACCACTTAAATAGTGGGATATTTCTGCTGATTGAAGTTAAATATTCCATTTTATATTATCAAAAAGCACACCAACTCACAAGTCGGGTGAGATGGTGTGCTATTATGATCTAAATTGCGACAATTGTTATATAAATTTTCAATGTTTACTGTTATAAAGGGACTTCCATAAAGTTGATCAACTACAAAAGAACTGATTTCACACCATTAATAATTTCATGAATATTAAATGGTTTTGTAAAAAAATAAGTTGCACCATAATCCATTGCATTTTTTTTCAAACTATCCTCAGAAAATCCGGACATCATCATAATAGGAATGGTAGAATTAATGCCTTTTATTTTCTTAATGATCTCTAATCCGCTCATATCTGGGATTTTCATATCTAGTAATACACCATCAATTTTTTCTTTTTTTGCTATATGGATTGCCTCGGCCCCATTAGCTGCAAGATGAACGAGATATCCTTCTTTATTAAAAACTTCTTTTAATAACAATCTTATACCTTGATGGTCATCTACAATTAATAGTTCCTTCACACAATCACCCTATTCCAAACACAGATTCATTTCTTATTAAATACTCATTTCCCTAATATCAACCTGTTGAAACATATTTTAGATTATTTTTACAATATTTAACTTCATTTTAATTTTAGTTTAATTGAAGAAATTGAAAAAAACTAAATTGAAGTATTGAAAAATTATAGCTTTGGGTGAAGTTTATATTTAGTTTACCCACACTTATTCAAATACTCTCCATTTGTACAAAATCATAAAAATGTTATTTTTATAAAGAACATATATAATACATCTAGAGGTGAACGGAATTGAAAATACTTACAACCCAATTAACAGGATTATTTCAAAGAATCGCTCAAAGTGAAGAAGATGCAATAGAAGAAACAGCTCGCCTACTAGCTCAAGCTTCAGTTGGTGAAGGAAAAATCTATTTCGCATGTTTTGATGAGTTACAATCAGTTGAATTAAATGCCCTCCACGGCTCAGAACCTTTTACAAATTTAGCAAAATGGACGCCTGAAACAGTCATCACCGATGTAGATCGTGTTTGTATTTTCACAAAGAATAGCCAAAACGAACAAGCACTCACACTTGCCAAAAAATTATCTGAAGACTTTATTCCATTTGCTGCTGTTGCAAGTGAAAAGGCAGATGAAGAGAATCCATTAAGCGATTTGGCTTATACATACATCTCAATGAAAGTTAAAGGTGGTATTTTACCCCATCCTACAAAACTTGGAGATCGTGTAGTAATCCCACATTTAATGGCAGCACTGTTTATCTATGAAGCCATTAAATTAAGCTATGATGAAATGATTGATGATGGTGACGAACTACTCTAGCATTAAAATCTAAATAAAAACCTCCAAATGCACATTTTATACATTTGGAGGTTTTTTAATTAATATTTATTGTTAAATGCTGCGCCTACAAACTCACGGAATAATGGTTGTGGACGTTGTGGACGAGAAACGAATTCTGGATGGAATTGACATGCCATAAAGAATTTTTTCTCAGGTAACTCAATAATTTCTACTAAGCGATTATCTGGGCTTGTACCAGAGAATACAAGACCTTCTGCTTCCATTGCTTCACGGAATTCGTTGTTAAACTCATAACGGTGACGATGACGTTCGTAAACTAATTCATCATTGTAGACCTCCATTGCACGAGAACCGTCTTTTAATTTACATGGGTATAAACCTAAACGTAAAGTTCCACCTAAATCAATTTCATCGCTTTGATCTGGTAAGAAGTCGATGATTGGGTAAGGTGTTTCTTTGTTTAATTCAGTAGAATGTGCACCTTCTAAACCAAGAACATTACGAGCAAATTCAATTGTTGCTAATTGCATACCTAAACAAATCCCAAGGAATGGAATATCGTTTTCACGTGCATATTGAATCGCTGCGATTTTACCTTCAATTCCTCGATCACCAAATCCACCAGGTACTAAAATACCATCTGCGTCTTTTAATAATTCTTTTACATTTTCCACATTTACATGTTCTGCATTAATCCAATCAACTTCAATTTCTGAGTCATATACATAACCAGCATGTTTTAATGCTTCTACAACTGAAATATAAGCATCTTGAAGTTCAACATATTTACCTACAAGTGCAATTCGTGTTTTGTTCGTAAGATTTTTTACTCTTTTCACAAGTTCTTTCCAATCAGACATATCTGCTTCAGGTGCTTCAATACCGAAATGCTCTAATACAATATCGTCAAAGTCTTGTGCGTGTAAATTTAATGGAATTTCATATAAATGTTCTGCATCGCGAGATTCAATAATATCACGGGCAGTTACGTCACAGAATAAAGCTAGTTTTTCTCTCATCTCTTGTGAAACTGGTTGTTCTGTACGCACTACGATAATATTTGGTTGAATACCAAGTGAGCGTAATTCTTTAACTGAATGTTGTGTTGGTTTTGTTTTTAGTTCACCAGCAGCTGCAATATATGGAATTAATGTACAGTGTATGTACATAACATTTTTATGACCTAAATCAGATCGCATTTGTCGAATTGCTTCTAAGAAAGGAAGTGATTCGATATCGCCAACAGTACCACCAACTTCTGTAATAACGATATCTGCATTTGTTTCACGACCTGCACGTTGGATACGATCTTTAATCTCGTTTGTTACATGAGGAATAACTTGTACAGTTTTACCGTTATAATCGCCACGACGTTCTTTCGCAAGAACAGATTGGTATACACGCCCAGAAGTAACTGTAGAGTGTTTACCTAAATTAATATCAATAAAACGTTCGTAGTGACCTAAGTCTAAGTCTGCTTCAGCACCGTCATCTGTTACGAATACTTCACCATGTTGATAAGGACTCATTGTACCTGGGTCGATATTTAAATATGGGTCAAATTTTTGAATCGTCACTTGTAATCCACGGTTTTTAAGTAATCTTCCAAGTGATGAAGCTACAATACCCTTCCCTAGTGAAGAAACTACTCCACCTGTTACAAAAATATACTTTGTCATTTGTTATTTCCTCCTCTTATACGTATACGATTAAAATAAGAAAAGCCTTGAGATCCTCGTTTTACTTTCACCTAAAAGCATCTTTCACGAGTTTTTCATAGCTATACGATCGCAATCTCTATTTACTTTTCTTTTTACTTTTTCTTTGATGTGAATGGAAGGTTTTCTTGGCAGCTTACACATCTATTTTTATGTAGTACTTAACTAAAAAAATAAATACTGACACTCCAAAGTCGTGTCAGATGTATAAAAAACAAAAAGCCCCTCCTGCATATTGTTTGCAGGGGGAGCGATTAATAATCACGGCCATTCTCCTTTTTCAAGGAGCCCAATAAAAAGATTATACGCAACACTAAAAGAAGTCAAGCTATTTTTAGAAAAACTAAACTCAGATTTAAGTTAGATGAATAAAGCGAAAAACGGCATTTTCCTTTGTAACCAACATCTGGAGCATTAGATCTATTTTGTTCTTTTTCAGTTTATCCATAATACTTCAGTCGATAACGCGAAGAAAAACACAACTCGAGCCATTGCGAGTTGTGTTTTTCACATAAGCTATATTTAATATAGACTATTTTACATCAACAAATTAGTGTCAATTAATTGTCAAAAGGCAATTTAAATAAAACATATTGCTAGTCGATGTCTTCTTCTAGAGCCTCATCTTCATCAATGATGAATGCGTCTTCTTCGTCGATTAAATCTTCATCGATTTCTGTATCAACATCCACATCTACATCCAAGTCAACGTCTACGTCTACATCAACATCTACGTCAACATCTGCAACAACATCGATCTCATCGATATCTTCTTCGAAATCAAGATCATCATCTACATCAAGATCTTCCTCATCTTCGTCAACAAATTCTTCTAAATCTTCTTCAAATACTAAATCGTCTTCATCAATTTCGATATCTTCTTCGTCCTCATCAAGAAGAGCAGATTTAGCTTTTCTTTTACGAGATTTAACAGTTGGAGCTGTTTCTTCTTCAATCGTTTCGATTTTATACCATTCACGAAGACCCCAAGTGTTGTCATTATTTAATAAGAAACGACCTTCAACATTCATGTCTGTATAGAACTGAACTAAACGTTTTTGGATTTCTTCATCAGATAAACCATTTAAATTTTGAATTTCTTTTAAAAGATCTAAAAATGCGAGCGGAGCTTTTCTTTCTTCTAGTAGTGCGTAAGCTAGATCAATTAACGATTCTTCACTTAATTGATCTTTAGTTAATTCACGAAGGTTCAACTCGTGCACGTCCTTTCCTTAATACATTACTCACTTTTGGATGCAAGTTTGCAATAATACCCATTATATACAAACTACTATTATCTATGCTAGTTTGAATTACTGTTTTTTATTTTATAAATATTGATAAAACCCAGTGTAAAAAAATAGGCAGATAATATTAAAAATGGAACAGCACCTTTACCACTATCATATATAAAGAAAGTTGTTACTAAACAAGAAATAATAATGAAATAGTGGATGAATCTTTTCATAGATGCAACCTTCCTTCTAGTAAGTTAACAGAACTCTATCTATATCTATTTGAATCCATTCTTAAAACATATCACTGTTCACAATTTTTTGCTTGAATATTTTCGAATAAATATTTCTCTTTTTTACATATTTCTTCTGTATTGTCCGCCAACTTCGTATAATGCATTCGTAATTTGTCCTAGGCTAGCAACTTTTACAGTTTCCATTAGTTCTGCAAAGATGTTACCACCGGAAAGTGCAACTTGTTTTAGCTTTTCAATCGCATCCGCACAATTCTCTTCATTGCGTTTTTGGAATTCTTTTAAATTGTGTATTTGTAGTTCTTTTTCTTCTTTAGTAGCACGAGCAACTTGTAAAGAATTAATGTCGCCAACTGTATTGGCATTAGGATTGATATAAGTATTTACTCCTATAATTGGTAGCTCTCCTGAATGCTTTAAGTGTTCATAGTACATGGATTCCTCTTGGATTTTCCCACGTTGGTATTGTGTTTCCATCGCACCTAGTACACCACCACGGTCATTTATTCTTTCAAATTCTTCTAGAACAGCCGCTTCGACCAAATCTGTTAACTCTTCCACAATAAATGCACCTTGCATTGGATTTTCGTTTTTCGATAAGCCGTGTTCTTTTGTAATGATCATTTGGATTGCCATTGCTCGACGAACTGATTCTTCTGTTGGGGTTGTAATCGCTTCGTCATAGGCATTTGTGTGCAACGAATTACAGTTATCTTGTAACGCCATTAATGCTTGTAACGTTGTACGAATATCATTGAAATCCATCTCTTGAGCATGAAGTGATCTTCCTGAGGTTTGGACATGGTATTTTAATTTTTGAGAACGTTCATTTGCCCCATATTTATCTCTCATTACAATAGCCCAAATTCTTCTCGCTACTCGGCCAATGACTGTATACTCAGGATCTAATCCATTGGAGAAGAAGAATGATAAGTTTGGTGCAAAGTCATCTATATGCATGCCACGACTTAAATAGTATTCAACATACGTGAAACCATTCGCTAAAGTGAAAGCAAGTTGGGAAATAGGATTTGCCCCAGCTTCTGCTATATGGTAACCCGAAATCGACACAGAATAATAATTACGCACCTTATGATCAATAAAGTATTGCTGAATATCTCCCATCATACGAAGTGCAAACTCTGTGGAGAAAATACAAGTATTTTGACCTTGGTCTTCTTTCAAAATATCCGCTTGTACTGTACCGCGCACAACTTGTAACGTTTTTTCCTTTACTTCAGTAAACTCTTCAACAGTTAATATACGTCCAAGTTCTTCCTCTTTTTGCTTCACTTGTTGGTCAATTGCTGTATTTAAAAACATAGCTAAAATAATTGGTGCTGGTCCATTGATGGTCATCGATACAGATGTACTTGGAGCACATAAATCGAAACCAGCGTACAATTTTTTCATGTCATCTAAAGTACAAACGCTAACACCTGACTCTCCGACTTTTCCGTAAATATCTGGACGATAATCTGGATCCTCACCATAAAGTGTAACAGAATCAAATGCAGTGGATAGCCTTTTCGCATCATCATCTTTCGATAAATAATGGAATCGTTTGTTTGTTCGCTCTGGCGTTCCTTCACCTGCAAACTGACGTTTCGGATCTTCTCCCTCACGTTTGAACGGGAATACACCTGCTGTATAAGGAAACTCACCTGGTACGTTTTCTGCATAAACCCATCTTAAAATTTCACCGTAGTCTTTAAATTTAGGTAGTGAAATTTTCGGGATTTTAGTTCCTGATAAGGAAGTTGTTTTTAAAATTGTGCGAATCTCTTTATCACGAACTTTTGTAATCAACTCGTCTCCAGAGTATGTTTCTTTAAGTTTTTCCCAATTTTCAAGAATACGAATGGATTCTTTCGTTAATTGACTTTTCACACCATTTGCCAATGAAGTTAATGAAGCAAGCAATGCATCAGCATCCGAATTTTGTGCACGAACTGTTTCGATAGTTCCTTCTAGTTGATATAGTTTCCGCGCTAACTCTACTTGCTGTTCTGCTTGTTTATGATAGTTACGAACCGTATCAACGATTTCTCTTAAGTAATATCTGCGATTTGAAGGAATGATCACATCTTGTTTTTTTGTTTTAACAAATTGATCATAGGATGTTTTCCAATTATAGTTAAACTTTTCATTGATTTTAGCTACAAGTGCAGCAAACAATGAATTTGTTCCCTTATCATTGAATTGACTCGCTATAGTACCGTATACTGGCATGCGATCAAGACTTTCATTCCATAAGCCATGAGATCTTTGATATTGTTTTTGTACTTGTTTTAATGCATCTTCTGAGCCTTTACGTTCAAATTTATTGATTACAATAAGGTCTGCATAATCAATCATATCGATTTTTTCAAGTTGCGTAGGAGCTCCAAATTCACTTGTCATTACATACATGGAGAGGTCTGTATATTTCGTAATTTCAGCGTCTCCTTGCCCAATACCACTCGTTTCAACAATAATTAGGTCAAAACCAGCACCCTTAACGATTGATAAAACATCTCCGATTGATGAAGTTAGCTCAGTTCTGGATCCGCGAGTCGCTAAGCTTCGCATATAAACTCGTTTATCGAAAATGGCATTCATTCGAATACGGTCACCAAGTAATGCTCCACCTGTTTTTTGCTTAGTTGGATCCACCGATAAAATGGCAACTGTTTTATTTGGGAATTCTCTTAAGAAACGACGAATTAATTCATCAGTTAAGGAAGACTTTCCTGCCCCACCTGTTCCAGTAATACCAAGGACCGCTGTTTGCTTCTCCTTCTTTTTCGCCTCTTGAATTAATTCTTGAATTTCTTTAGATTCACCATTTTCAGCAGCTGTTATTAAATTTGCTAATATTTCTGGTTTATTCGTTGATAATTGGTTTAACAGATTTAAATAGTCACCCTTTAAAGTTGAGAAATCTGCTCCTTCAAGTTGTTTATTAATCATTCCTTGAAGCCCAAGTTTCATGCCGTCTTCAGGTGAGAAAATTCCTGCTATCCCGTAATCATGGAGTTCTTTAATTTCATGTGGTAGGATAACTCCACCACCACCACCATAAATTTTAATATGTGGTGCACCTTTTTCATGAAGCAAATCATACATATATTTAAAGTATTCCATATGTCCGCCTTGATAAGAGGAAACTGCAATTGCTTGTGCATCTTCTTGAATTGCTGCATTGACAACTTCTTCTACCGAACGGTTATGACCAAGATGAATAACTTCTGCTCCACTTGCTTGTAAAATTCTTCGCATAATATTAACTGAAACATCATGCCCATCAAATAAACTTGATGCCGTTACAAATCGCACATGATGTTTTGGACGATATACCCCATTTTCTACTTGTGCATTGTCAAGTTTCACCATATGACTTTGCCCCTTTCTGAAAATCCATTAATATGAGTGAAAATAAACACCGCTAACGGCAATCGTTAATACGCATGCTACTTAGCGGTGTCCATTTGTTCTTCTAAAGTGCTATTAGGTATGTTGAAAAGTTTTCACTTTAACTATTTTCATGAAAGTGAAAAATACCTGAAAGAAATAGTTTTGTTTGATCATTAATATAATCTTCAATCGTATATCGCTTTCGAAAAGCCCATTTACGAAATGCCCATGCTTGCCCTTGAACTACAATATGGTTAGCTGCTAAGAAAATCTCTTTTTCTGTTAATAGCTGATTTTTAGGTAAAGAGGTGTTTTTAATAATCTTTTCGAACAGATGAACCATTTCTAGTTCTTTATCAAATACGTAATGCATTGCTTCTTTCGATAGGGATTTCGTTTCCTGATACATGATTGTAAATTCATCGACCATACGATCTATTAAGTGAAAATACTGCTTAATGGCTTCTTTTAATTCTTCAACTGTACCTGTTTCCGATGTAATCTCTGCGAGTTGTTGTTTTACTTGGTCGTAGATGTAATCACAAAGTAAGTAAAGGACGTCTTCTTTCGTGCGAATGTATTCATACAACGTACCAATACTAAATCCAGCCGCTTTCGCAATTTCTCTTGTTGTTGCCCGATGAAATCCTTTTTCTTTGAAAAGATTGACTGCTCCACTTACGATTTGTCGTCTTCTTATTTCTATAAGGCTTTCATCTTTAACAGATGTTTGGACAACAATTTTCTCTTTTTCAGCCATCAATTATTTGGTAATTAAACGAGAGATTACAAGTCGTTGAATTTCTTGAGTTCCCTCGTAAATTTGTGTAATTTTCGCATCACGCATAAAACGCTCGACTGGATATTCTTTCGTATAGCCATAGCCACCAAAAATTTGAACTGCGTCTGTTGTAACTGCCATAGCCGTGTCGCCTGCCATTAGTTTTGCCATTGCGGAAGCTTTACCATATGGTAGATTATTTGATTCTAACCATGCAGCTTGATAAGTTAATAGTCTTGAAGCTTCAACAGCTGTAGCCATATCAGCTAATTTAAATGAAACCCCTTGATTTGCAACAATTGGCTTTCCGAATTGTACACGTTCTTTTGAGTAATCAATTGCAGCATCTAATGCACCTTGTGCGATCCCAACCGCTTGTGCAGCAATTCCATTTCGGCCACCATCAAGTGTTTTCATCGCGATAATAAATCCATCACCCTCGTTACCTAGTAAATTTTCTTTTGGTACACGACAGTTTTCAAATACGATTTCCGTTGTAGGTGACGATCGAATCCCCATTTTCTTTTCTTTTTTCCCTACTTTAAATCCTGGGAAATTCGATTCAACGATAAAGGCACTTGTTCCTTTATGTTTAGAGGTTGGATCAGTTACTGCGAATACGATGTAAATCTCTGCTTCTCCACCGTTAGTGATGAAAATTTTCGAACCGTTCAGAACGAATTCATCGCCTTCAAGTTTTGCTGTTGTTTTCATCCCACCAGCGTCACTACCAGAACCAGACTCTGTTAAACAATACGCACCTATCTTCTTACCTTCTGCCATTGGGCGTAAATATTTTTGCTTTTGTTCTTCTGTACCAAATTTATATACTGGCCATCCAGCAAGTGAAGTGTGAGCCGATAAAGTTACCCCAGTAGAAGCACAAACACGTGAAAGTTCTTCAACTGCAATACAGTAAGCTAAATAATCGAATCCTGCACCACCGTATTCTTCTGGCCATGGAATTCCTGTTAAGCCAAGTTCGGCCATTTTATCCCATATAGCTCGATCAAAGGTTTCATTCTCATCTCGTTCTGCTGCAGATGGAGCTACTTCATTTACTGCAAAATCTCGAATCATTTCTCTTAATTGTTCATGTTCTTCTGATAGTTGAAAGTTCATCATTATCCCCCCGTTTTATTGGTGCCTAGTAAAGAAATTGTTCATGAACGGCACCGACCGTATTATAGATTTTTACTTATAACGATTTTTTGGATTTCACTTGTGCCTTCATATATTTCAGTTATTTTCGCGTCGCGGAAATATCGCTCTACCGGATAATCTTTTGTGTAACCGTAGCCACCAAAAACTTGAATAGCTTCTGTTGTTACATTCATAGCAGTTTTTGAAGCAAATAGTTTTGCCATTGATGCCTCTTTACTACAAGAGATTCCCTTAGTTTTCAAATCTGTCGCACGATAAACTAGTAATCTTGCAGCATCAACTTGAGTGGCCATATCAGCTAACTTAAATCCTACACCTTGCTGTTCAGCAATCGGCTTTCCAAATTGTATGCGAGATTTTGCGTAGTCTATAGCTGCTTCTAGAGCTGCCTCTGCAATTCCAAGAGCTTGAGCTGCAATCCCAATTCGACCAACTTCTAAATTAGCCATTGCAATTTTAAACCCATGGTTCTCTTCGCCTAGCAATTGAGAAGCTGGTATTTTCATATTTTCAAAGGTAATTTGCACAGTTTTTGAGCCGTGAAGACCCATTTTCTCCTCATTTTTACCGACAATAAAACCTGGAGCATCCTTCTCAACAATAAATGCTGAGATGCCGCGTGCTCCTTTTTCTGGATTGGTTGAAGCAAATACGATATAAACATCTGCCTCACCACCATTTGTAATGAACACTTTCGAACCATTTAAAATATAGTGATCCCCTGTCTTTACCGCTCGGGTCTTTAAGGAAGCTGCATCTGAACCTGCTTCAGGCTCCGTTAAACAAAAAGCACCTAAATACTCGCCACTAGCTAGTTTAGGAACATATTTGTTTTTTTGCTCATCAGTTCCAAATAAGAGAATTGGATTTGTACCTACAGATGTATGGACTGATAAAATAACGGCAACAACTGCACTTACTTTAGAAATCTCATTTATTGCTAAAATGTAAGAAGTGAAGTCCATACCAGAACCGCCTAATTCTTCTGGTGTTGTCATGCCCATTAGACCTAAGTCCGCCATCTTCTTTAAAATTTGCCTAGGAAATTCACCTTGCTCCATCTTTTCAATGAATGGTGATATTTCAGTTTGAGCAAATTGACGTACCATGTCTCGTACCATGATTTGCTCATCTGTAAACTGCAAGTTCATTGGATGTCACTCCCTTTTAGTCATACACATAGAAGCCTCGACCTGATTTTTTCCCTAACCATCCTGCTGCCACATACTTTCGAAGTAGAGGACAAGGGCGGTATTTACTATCTCCAAAACCTTCATGTAAAATTTCCATAATATATAAACATGTATCTAATCCGATAAAATCAGCTAAAGTAAGCGGTCCCATAGGATGATTCATGCCAAGCTTCATGACATCATCAATCGCTTCCTTCGTCGCTACCCCTTCATACAAAGTGTAGATCGCTTCATTGATCATCGGCATTAATATGCGATTAGACACAAATCCTGGAAAATCATTTACTTCAACCGCTGTTTTTCCTAAAGAAACCGTCATTTCTTCAACTGCTTTATAGACTTCATCAGATGTTGCAAGACCTCGAATGATTTCAACAAGTTTCATTACAGGTACAGGATTCATAAAATGCATACCAATAACTTGTTCCGGCCTTTCTGTCACCGCCGCAATTTCTGTAATTGGTAGTGATGAAGTATTAGAAGCTAAGATTGCATGTTTCGGTGCAATCCCATCAATTTCTTTAAATACAGATTGTTTAATATCCATATTTTCTGTTGCTGCTTCTATTACGATGTCAACATCGAAAGCATCTTTTGTATCAAGAGAAAGTGTAATTCTGTTTAAAGTTGCTACTTTCTCTTCTTCAGTTTTTCTACCTTTCTCTACATCTCTTGATAGATTTTTTGTAATGGCACCTATTCCACGGTCTAAAAATTCTTGCTTAATGTCGTTTAAAATTACTTCGTATCCTGATTGGGCACAAACTTGCGCGATACCCGATCCCATTTGCCCTGCACCAATCACCATTACTTTTTGAATTGCCATTTTGATTTCCTCCTATTTTGATGTTTATTGAGTGAAGCAATTGGATTCAAAAAGGTATGTTACTGTTTTGGTACCTCGATCATGATTGCATCTCCTTGGCCACCACCAGAACATATTGCAGCAATTCCAATTCCACCACCACGGCGTTTTAATTCATAAGCAAGTGTTAAAATAATTCTTGCACCTGATGCCCCAATTGGGTGTCCTAATGCTACCGCTCCACCATTTACGTTTACTTTTTCAGGATTTAATCCTGCAATTTTGTTGCTTACTAGCGCTACAGTTGCAAACGCTTCATTTATCTCAAATAAATCAATTTCCTCGGCTGATTTACCAGTTTTCTTTAATAATTCATTAATGACAAGACCAGGTGTTTGTGGGAAATCTTTTGGATCCACTCCTACTTCAGCATGACCTAGAATATAAGCAAGTGGTGAACGTCCTTCTTTTTCTGCACGTTCTTCACTCATTAGTACTACCGCGCACGCTCCATCATTTACTCCAGGCGCATTCCCTGCAGTAACGGTACCGTCATTGCCGAAAGCAGGTTTTAATTTTGATAACGCTTCCAAAGATGTGTCTTTACGAGGCGCTTCATCGTGTTGAATGACTGTGACATCACCTTTACGTCCTTTAAGTTCAACTGGTACAATCTCTTCTGCAAATTTTCCAGTTTCAATTGCTTCTAATGCTAGTTGGTGACTTCTTAGCGACCACTCATCCTGCGCTTCTCTAGTAATCTCAAATTCACTTGATGTACTATTTCCGTAAGTACCCATATGAACATGATTAGGGTCAAATGCGCAAGATAAACCGTCATATACCATTCCATCAATTAACTTCGCATCACCCATACGTAATCCCCAACGTCCGTTTGGTAGAAGGTAAGGTGCATTTGACATCGACTCCATACCACCTGCTACAATCACTTCTTCGTCACCTAAACGAATTAATTGATCTGCAAGAGTTACACTTCTCATACCAGAAGCACATACTTTATTGACTGTTTCTGTTTTTACGTTATATGGAATCCCTGCCTTTGTAGCAGCTTGACGTGAAGGAATTTGACCTTGCCCAGCTTGTAAGACTGTACCCATAATTACTTCATTCACTTCTTCTGGTTTAATGTTTGCTCTTTCTAATGCCCCTTTAATTGCAATACCACCAAGGTCACTTGCGGATAAAGAAGATAATCCTCCACCAAATTTTCCAAATGCCGTTCTTGCTCCATCTAGAATAACTGTTCTTCTCATTTTTACACCCCTATTATTGTTTGATTCTAGTAAACTAAAATACTGTTTCCCCAATTTAAATAGTTGTCATGCAGCGTAGATGTGACTGCTTGTCGCAGACATTCCCCATCTTAAAGACTTTACATCATGAATTTTGCTCCTGCGCTGCGGTAGCTGCTCGTCGCAAACAAAATGACTCAATTTCAGTTGAGTCCCTTAATCAATTCTGAGCTTCGCTCAAATTGATTGGTTTGCTCCTGCGCTGCGGTAGCTGCTCGTCGCAAACAAAACCTGTGCTCCTACGGTGGTCACATCGAGATGTCACCATCCTCGTCGCAAATTCGAAGTCTCAAAATGAAATTTTAAGGCTTCGAATTGACTGAACGCTCGCTCGGAATATTCTTATGAAAAATGGGAGTCATCTAGAACTCCCCTCCATTACTTTTATTTTACAGCACATTCACCTTTCATTCAATTCAGATTTTTCTCTTTATTAATTTATTTCTCGTTTATTCAATTTTTAACTAAATTATACGCAAATTTCGACATAATCACTTACCCGTACACTATGTGATTATTATTAAGATAATATGTTTTTTTTACTGGACACTATTTCACTATTCTTACGTTTATTGTCTAGTAAACGGTTTTTACTAGACAGCTTTCCTCTTCTCCGCCAAATTTTGTCTAGTAAATCGCTTTTTCTGGACACTTTTCCCCATCTCCTTCATTTTTTGTCTAGTAAACGGCTTTTACTAGACACTTTTACGTCCCTTCCTGATTTTTTGTCTAGTAAACCACGTTTTCCAATCAAACATACATAAACAAAAAAGCTGATCAGGCCCCCCCGTCCAATCAGCTAATTCGAATTACATTAGATTACTTTAATTTATCTAACGCATTCACTAATGTATTCAGTACAATTTCGATGTCCTCATCTGGGATACTTAGTGGGGGTGATAGTTGAAGTACATTGTTAAAACCAGCTACTGTTGTACCGTTTTTCCCGATAATTACGCCATTTTCTTTGCATGTTGCAACTACTTGGTTTACTAATGCAACATCTAACGGTTCTTTTGTTATTTTGTCCTTTACTAATTCAATACCGATAATCAATCCCTTACCGCGTACATCGCCAACATATGGATTGTCACTTAAAGACTTTTCAAGTTTCTCTAATATTTCCGCCCCTTTTTCAGCAGAACGGTCATATAACTTTTCATTTTCCATAATTTCAAGATTTTTTAATGCAAGTGCACATGCAGCTGGGTTACCACCAAATGTATTCACATGACGGAAGAAATCATAGCTTCCACTTTTCGTAAACTCTTCATAAATCTCACGTTTTACAGCAGTTGCTGAAAGTGGTAAGTAGGCACTTGTTAGCCCTTTTGCCATCGTAATAATGTCTGGTTTTACATCATAGTTCATGAAGCCAAAAGGTTTACCAGTACGCCCAAAGCCACATATTACTTCATCGACAATTAATAACGCACCATGCTTTTTACAAACTTCTTCTACACCTTTTAAATAGCCTTGAGGCGGGATTAATACACCACCACCAGTGATGATTGGTTCTAAAATCATAGCTGCAATGGTTTCACTAAATTCCCAAGTCATGATGTTATCTACATCTTTCACACTTGGAATTTCTAAACAATTTGTGTATTCATCTTCATCTCTACGATAGGAATCTGGAGGTGTAACATGAAGGAAACCAGGTGCTAATGGTTCATATCTATATTTTCGTTCCGCCTGTCCCGTTGCAGCTAGTGAACCCATTGTATTTCCATGATAAGCACGATAGCGGGAGACAATTTTATATCTCGTATTTTCACCTCTTTGCTGATGGTATTGTCTAGCAATCTTAAATGCAGTTTCATTCGCCTCTGATCCACTATTTGAGAAGAAGATGACATAATCGCCGCCAAGCATTTCATTTATTCTTTCTGCTAGTTCAATTGCTGGTACGTGACCTTGTGAAAGAGGAGTATATGCATTATTTAATAATTGATCGTATGCTGCTTTAGCTAGCTCCGGACGGCCATATCCCACATTGACGCAAAATAAGCCAGCCATTGCATCAATGTACTCTTTGCCATCAACATCGGTAATTCTAGAACCACTTGATTTTTCAATAACAAGTGTTGCATTAGGATTGTATGGTTTCATGGAATGCCAAACATATTTTTCATCTTTACTTAAAATCTCATTACTGATATTCGTGCCTAACATTTTACTCACACCCCTATAATTTGATAATGCGTTAGTTTCGAAGATTCATTTCCAGTTTCCCTTAATCTAACGCTCCATTAATTTCATTATGAATTGGAGTGCATTTCTTTGCATTTTACATAACGTAAAATAAATTAGATGATTTTATACACAACGTAAAAGGAGTAACACCAAAATCCCACTTTAGTGCTACTCCTATCTTTCAATAGTTAAACTTTTGCAATAAACTTCCGAGCTAATAACATAAATTCAAAAGCTAATCGCTTTTCCCCATTCATAAAATCTTCCCCAATTAAACTTTCAATCTTACGAATTCGATGATACAGTGTCTGGCGTACAATAAATAATCGTTTAGCCGTTTCTTGCTTAGATCCATTTGTTTGGAGGTATACTTCCAATGTCTCTAATAATTGACCATTATATTTGGCGTCAAATTCTATGATTGGTTGTAAGTATTCATTCACCATTTCTTGTAAATTTGTATTCTTTTGTAATTGATAAATGAGTCGGAACAAATGTAAGTCATCATAAAAATTGGAAGAAGTCCGGATTTTTCTTGAAATATATATAGTATCTAATGCAGATTGATAGCTTTCTGAAATCGAATGAAGTTCGGCTACTAATTTGCCCACAGCAAACTTAAATTCAAAAGCGTCCTGCTTCATTAGCAGTTCTGATTGGTCAATTTTCTTCACCGCTTCTTCAAGTCTTTCTTTCATTGAATCTCGTTCCCGCATATTCAAAAGGATAAATATTAAGTATTTATTTCTTTCTGCAACAATCGAATGAAATCCATATTGATTGAGAATCGACTTAAAGAATAATTTTATATAGGTTTTATCAACTTGTTGACCTCGTTTGTTTTCGGATATAAACGTAACAAATGTAGTACATCCTCTTGGAATGTAATCCGGCCATTGTGACATGATGTAATGGTCTATATCTTCCTTAGAATGCTTCCCATCTAGCCAATCCTCAACCCATTTCGCATCCTCAATGCCTTTTCGTTCTTCAACATATAAATTACGGATCAATAACTCCCCAAGTGCAGTGGCAGTTCTATCTAATATGAGTGATTCAAATTCAGTAATTCCCTTTTCTTTACTATAAAGAATAATTTCAGCATAATGGTGTTCAAATAAATGGATTGGCTGACTTAGTATATTGGGATTTTGACTATTGGAATTCTCTTCTAATACTTTTAATAACTCCTGTCTATTTTGCTTCGAAAGATTTGGTATAAAAATAGGCTCTTTACCTTTCACTTTAAAAATTGTTTGCACCTTTAAGTACTTATACATCACTTTTAATAGGTGTTCTGGTGTTTGAGCATACAAGGTTTCTTTACTTAATGCTTGGGCATATTTTTCTAATTTTGAAATGAGTAAATATTGTTGGTTAATAATTAATGAGTGGAGATCTTGAGTAATTTCAACAAAGGCAACAATTTCATGGAATACAATGATTGGAAATTCATGGTAATTAGCCAGTTCTATTACTTCGTCCGGAACCTTCTGTATATATTCACCATACTCAATACATAAGCCAGCACAATTGGCTTTAATCAACCCTTCAACAAAAGTAAGGAACTTTTCTGTATCATTTTGAATACTAACTCCAGTTGTTAAAATGAGTTCATTTCCCTTAAGTAACTTTTCAACATTACTAATCTCTAATACATGTACCCATTTAATAATATTGTTTAATCCATTATTACCTGCAATCACTTCTGCCGAGGCAAAATGATTGTTTTTTAATACTTCATGTACTTGTAATGAATAGTTATTCACAAGCAACCCCCTCATCCTAACTATCTACCACAATTAACTCCAATTTGCTAAATATTCAAAATTTACATAGTTTTATTATAAGATAGTGATATTGGTTAATCTAGCATTTTACAGAATGTAAACTGATAGATAATGTCGAGTCTTGGAATAGATAAAAGGGGCATCTCATTTGAGGTGCCCCTTTCATACTCTATTTAGTTATTACTTTGCATCTTCATTACTTGGGAATGCAAATGTTGTAGATGTTTCTTCATCTTCTTCGATCCAACGCTCTGAAATTGTTTTCACTTTTGTGAAGAAGCGTGCTTGGTCTGGACCGAACATAACGCCATCACCGAATTTTGAACGTTTTAATCCGCCAAAATTATGATAACCAACAGGAATCGGAATCGGTACATTTACCCCTACCATTCCAACCTCAATCTCTTCTTGGAATTTGCGTGCTGCTGCCCCGTTGTTCGTAAAAATAGTCACTCCATTACCTAACTCATGATCGTTAATTAGATCGATTGCTTCTTGTAATGATTCAACACGTACAACAATGCGAGCAGGTCCGAATACTTCTTGTTCAAAGATTTCCATTCCAGGCGTTACATGATCAAATAGTGTTGGTCCCAAATAGAAACCTTTCGATACTTGACTAATGCTAGGATTACGTCCATCTACAACTAATTGAGCACCCTCATCAACCGCTTTATTAATCGCTTGGATAATCGCATCTTTTGATTGTTGTGTAATCACTGGCCCGAAATCAACAGTATCGTCTGTATAAGGACCAACTTTTAATTTTTCAACCTTTTCTTTTAAAATAGCAACAAAGCGATCTGCTGTTTCTTTACCAACTGTGATTGCTCCTGAAATCGCCATACAACGTTGAGAAGCTGCACCATAAGCTGCACCTAAGAAAGCATTTGCAGTTTTCTCTAAGTCTGCATCTGGCATAACAATCATAAAGTTTTTACCGCCACCTAATGCAACGACACGTTTGTTAAAACTTGTTCCCTTTTGATAAATATGTTCAGCTACAGGTGTAGAACCGACAAATGAAATCGCTTGAACTGTTTTATTTTCTAAAAGTTCATCTACCGCTTCTTTATCACCATTAATTACTGTCCAAACTCCAGCTGGTAATCCTGCTTCTTTCCAAAGATTCGAAATGTATAGAGCAGAAATAGGTACTTTTTCAGATGGTTTTAAAATAACGGAATTCCCCACTGCCACTGCCATACTAGTTTGTGCTAGTGGTACCATGACAGGGAAGTTGAAAGGTGAAATTGCAGCCACCACACCTAATGGGTATTTCGCGGAGAATGCGTTAATACCACCCCCAACATTAACGGAGTATTCTCCTTTAGTCATATGCGCAACGTTGATAGCCAAATCGACCGACTCTAGCCCACGTGTAATTTCGCCTCTTGCGTCTTCCTTTGTTTTTCCACTCTCTTCACAAATTACTTCTAGTAATTCATCAATGTTTTCTGTAACTAATTGACGGAAACGTTGAACAACCTCTGCTCTTTTACCTGCAGATTGCTTTTTCCAAACAGGAAATGCAGCCTTTGCTTTTTCGATAGCATCTCTAACTTCTTCTCTTGTAGCTAATGGTACATGAGCAATTACTTCACCAGTACATGGATTATAAACATTTGAATATTTACCACTTGTACCTGGTACTAACGAACCATTAATAAAATGCTGAAGTTCTCTCACTTTTTGATCAACTGCCATTAACATACACCCCTTTTTTCTATCCCCTTCAAGTCTTGTAATCTACTATGAAAGGACATGAGCTTTACAATAAATTTATAATGATTTGTATCGAATTGAAATGGACAAATGGTAAAGTAAGTACTGCATTCTTTTCACATTTTGTTACATGTATTGTTTTGTTGCTTACAATCTGCTCAATATTTTCTAAATAATAAAAGAAAAATACCCGGTACATGTATTGAATAACAATGTGCCAGGTATTTTGTTTAAAGCTCTCGTTTTATTTATATGATTGCTTCTTCTACATGGTTCGAACGGTCACCAAGGACTGAACGTTCAAGTAGTTCTACTACATCGTATGTTCCAATTTGGTCTTCAACCTCTTTTGCTTTCGTACCATCAGATAACATAGTTAAGCAGTATGGACAGCCAGATGAAATGACTGATGCGCTTGTTGCAATAGCTTGTTCTGTTCGAGCTACGTTAATGCGGTTTCCTACATGTTCTTCCATCCACATTAATCCTCCACCTGCTCCACAGCACATAGCCGTTTCACGGTTACGCTCCATCTCAACTAACTTTACACCAGGAATAGCTTTCAAGATTTCACGTGGTGCATCGTAGACATCATTGTATCGACCTAAATAACAAGAGTCATGGAAAACAATTGTTTCATCTACACGATGATTTAATGTTAATTTGCCTTCATTAATCAAATCAAACAACAACTCAGTATGGTGATACACTTCGCCTTCCCAACCAAAATCTTTATATTCATTTTTAAAGATATTGTAGGCGTGAGGGTCGATTGTAACGATTTTCTTTACATCGTTTTTCTCGAACTCTTCTATGTTAGCTGTTGCTAACTCTTGGAATAAGAATTCGTTTCCTAATCTACGAGGTGTGTCTCCTGAGTTTTTCTCTTTATTTCCTAAAATCGCAATTTTCACGCCTGCTTCATTCATTAATCGAGCAAAGGATAATGCGATCTTTTGTGAACGGCTGTCAAATGAACCCATTGAACCAACCCAGAATAAATAATCAAAGCCTTCACCAGATTTAGTTGCTTCTTTTACTGTTGGGATGTGAACAGTTGGATCTTGGTCTCGCCAGTTTTCTTTTTCTTTACGGTTAATACCCCAAGGATTGCCTTGACGTTCAATATTGTTCATTGCGCGTTGTGCATCAGGGTTTACTTTTCCTTCTGTCATTGTTAGGTAACGACGAAGGTCTATAATTTTATCCACATGCTCGTTCATTACTGGACATTGATCTTCACAGTTACGGCATGTTGTACAAGCCCAAATTTCTTCTTCAGTAATCACATCACCGATTAATGAAGGATTGTAAATATCTTCAATTACAGCACCTTCTGCCCCAGCAGCTAAAGCTAATTGATTGCCTTTTGAATTGTTGAAGAAATAAGCTGGTACCCAAGGTTTTTTCTTTGTAACTACAGCACCAGTATTTGTTAAATGATCTCGTAATTTGACGATTAAATCCATTGGTGAAAGCATTTTGCCTGTACCTGTTGCTGGACACATATTCGTACAACGACCACATTCAACACATGCATATAAATCAATTAATTGTTTTTGAGTGAAGTCTTGAATTTTTCCTACACCAAATGATGGCATTTCCTCTTCATTTTCTACTTCTTCCATTGCTGCAAAATCAATTGGACGAGGTGTGCCAGCACGATCTAAACGGTGGAAATAAACATTCACTGGTCCAGCTATTAAGTGGAAGTGCTTCGATTGTGGAACATACACTAAGAAAGTTAATAGAATTAGTAAGTGTACCCACCACATTACATAAAAGATTACCGCTGCAGCTGTTGGTGGTAAAAAACCAAATACTAATGCGATACTTGAAGCGATTGGCTCACTACCTGTAAAGCCATGGTCAAGCCAGATGAGACTCATCCCATTACCGATTAATGTAGAAAGCATTAATCCACCAATAAAAATTAAAACTAGTCCATTTTTCCATCCCCGCTTTAAACGAACAAGTTTTTCAATATATCGGCGATAGAAAGCCCAACATACTGCAAATAAAATGACTAAAGCTACGATTTCTTCAAATATAGTGAAGATCGTATAGAGTGGCCCTAATGGTAAATGGGACCCCGGAGCTAGTCCTTTCCAAATAAAATCAATTGCCCCAAATTGAACTAGAATAAAACCATAGAAAAATAGAACGTGAATAAGACCGCTTTTTGGATCTTTTAATAATTTTGATTGTCCAAAAACATTGATCCATATTTTTTCAAGTCGCTCTTTCACACTGTCTTTAAATTCTTCTTTTTTGCCGAGTTTGACATATTCGTATCTTGTTTTTAACAGATAGATAAACAAACTAACTCCATAGAGTACTACTGCAATGAAGAATATCCAGTTTGCGATTAACAACGGACTCATTTTTGTCTCCCCCTCATGTATCCCCTAAATACTTTTTACTTATTATTCCTATAAAACTTCAATTATGTTACGAGATTCTCCTTTTACAACAAAAATTCTTCGTTTATGCATTTATTTTAGAATATGAATGAGCATTCAGTCAATGCATTATTGTTAATTTTCTAAATATTATAAAGAGGATTTCTTAAACTTGGATTCGAAATTAACGGTGGAGCGACTACATAGCTTATTCAAATATAATATTTTGTCATTGAAAAAATACTAGTTACACTAAAAATGCCTAGAACTTCAATATTGTTCTAGGCAACTTTATTATTTAAAGACATCTCCGCCACGGATATATTCAACATCTTTTACGTTTAAACGACGGTTTACAGCTCTTGCTGCTGCAAAGAAGTAATCTGATAATCGATTTAAATAAATCTGTACAACTGTTGGTACATCATCTGCCGCATTCAACAATGAAACAACTCGACGTTCTGCACGTCGGCAAACCGTTCTCGCAATGTGAAGTGTTGCAGAAGCTGGCGTTCCTCCAGGTAAAATGAAACGTTTTAATGGTGGTACTTCTTCTGTTAACACATCAATTCGTTTTTCTAGTACTTCAACTGATGATTCTTGTAGCTTATACTTCCGTTCCTTCATTACATTTGCTAAATCGCCACCGCAATCAAATAATTCATGTTGGATTGATTCAAGATCTTCTATAATATCTTTAAAGATTTGTGGATCTAACTCAGTAACTGCTTTTCCTATGAATGAATTGAGCTCATCAACTGTACCATATGCTTCAACTCGAAGATCATCTTTACTTACGCGTCCACCTAATAGACTCGTTTTTCCTTTATCCCCTGTTTTCGTATAAAGTTTCATTGCGCCACTCCCTTGTATTGTGTGTCAATCACTCAACTATTTTGACTAGTTGATGAAGTATTTACACCTTTCCTTGACCAAATTATACCACTTTGAAATCGATACTTGCGATTTTAATTTTGTCCACTAGCGCCCGGATTGATTATGGTCATTTCTCAATGAAATTACTTGCGTTTTGTCCATTAACATCGAGATTACGGACATGGTAAAGAAATTTACGTGCGGGTTTTATTCGTTTATGGGCGGGTTTCGCACGTTTATGGGCGGGTTTGGCAAATTTATGTGCGACTTTCCCGCAATTACGTGCGACTTCCCCCTCTTCACTTACAAATTAAAAAACCAGCCCCACATTCAGAGCTGGCCACTAATCTTCTTAAATTTCATAATCATATTCCCCAGGTAGTACGCGTCGTAGGAATTTACGTGTGCGTTCTTCTTTTGGTGTGACGAAAATATCGTGTGGTGTTCCTTCCTCAACAATATTTCCACCATCCATAAAGATGACCTTTTTCGCCACATCTTTTGCGAATCCCATTTCATGAGTTACGACAATCATTGTTGTTCCTTCACGAGCAATTTCCTTCATAACCTCAAGCACTTCACCAACTAATTCAGGATCTAGTGCAGATGTAGGTTCGTCGAACAAAATGACATCTGGATTTAATGCAACGGCTCTCGCAATTCCAACACGTTGCTGTTGACCACCTGAAAGTTGACTTGGGTATGAGTCGTATTTGTTAGATAGACCTACCTTATCCAGTGCTTCACGGGAAATTTTATAGGCCTCTTCTTTCGGAATTTTTCTTCCGATTATTAAACCTTCTGCCACATTTTCAAGCGCAGTTTTATTATTAAATAAATTATAGTTTTGGAAAACAAACGCCGACTTTTTACGGACTGCGAGTACTTCCTTTTTATTAGCTTTATGCAAATCAACTGTCATATCGTCAAAAGTAGCTGTCCCTTGATCTGCTCGCTCTAAAAAGTTGATACATCTTAACAATGTTGTTTTACCTGATCCACTAGGGCCCAGAATTACGACTACATCGCCTTTATCTACCGTAAGATTAACGCCTTTTAAAATTTCATTGTTTCCAAATGATTTATGAACATTTCGTATTTCTAACATCGTTTTACCTCCTACGCAGTAGCTACAGCCTTATAGCGGCTAAGTCGCTTTTCAAAGACTTTAAATAAATATTCAACTGTAATACACAAAATCAAGTAAACAATAAATATATCAATATACGCTTCTAAATAATTGTATCCGACATTTGCAGCCACTTTTGCTTTCAACGTAATTTCTTGCAATGAAATGGCATAACCCAATGATGTAGCCTTTATTAAGTTAATCGTTGCTGTACATAGGTTTGGCATTGCTGATACGAGCATTTGTGGAATTATTATTCGACGATATGCTTGTGAAGTTGTTAACCCTACTGAATACGCTGCCTCTAATTGCCCCACATTGACTGTCTTTAGCGCTGATCTAAATACTTCCACTAAAATAGCTGCAGTATTGAATGAGAAAATAACAAACGCATACCATAATGGGTTTACTTCATAAATCGGAAAATCAATCTCATATCGTTCAAATATTCCAGCTAAAATTAATGGAAGAATACTATATAAAACAAAGATTTGTATGATTAAAGGTGTCCCACGAACAAAAGAAACATAAACTTTCGTAAATCCGTTTAATACCGGAATTTCATTAATACGAGATAATGCTAAGAAAAATCCAATCGGTAAAGCAATAGCAAGTGCAACAACAGTTACAAGAAGCGCTATTGGTACACCACTTAAAGCAATGAAAAATGTATCAATAAGAAATTCCGTATTTATGAAACTTGAATTCATCCTTTAGCGCCTCCTTAACTTGTTTTTAATGAACGTTGCCCTTTGCTAAATACTTTCTCTAGTTTTCCAAAGAATTTTGCAATTGCAATGGAAAATACCCAATAAAAGACAGCTAGTGCGATATAGATTTCTAATGCATGTGTGTTGTAGTTGTTTGCAATAATTAAATTTGCTTTTCCAACAATATCGATAAATCCAATTGTATAAGCTAGTGCCCCTTCTTGAAGAACAGCTATTAACCCATTTCCAAAGTTCGGTAATGCGAAGACTATTGCTTGTGGGAAGATAATTCGGCGATAAGCTTGGAATGGCGTTAGCCCTACACTTACTGCAGCCTCATATTGTCCTTTATCAACAGCTAAATACGCTGATCGAATTACTTCTGCCATCATGGCTGCAAATTGTAAGCTAAATGTAATTACTACAAATACTCCGGTATGTACATCCTGTAAGTAAATGCCTAAAAAGTGATCCGCAAAGGCTGGAATTCCATAATAAACGAGGAACAACAATACGATGGATGGCGTACAGCGCATTACCGTAATATAGCTATTCGCTAAAAAACGTAAGAATTTATTTTTTGATAATTTAAAAACAGCAAGAATTAATCCTAACAATGAACCAAATATGACGGCTAATGCTGCAACAAATAATGTAATCCATAAAAACGGTAATAGTTGTGGAAGTGCCGTCCAGAGATAATTAATATCAAAATATTTTTCCATCCTACTTCACCACTCTTCTAATAAATCTAGCAAGCTAGTTATTATAAAAGGGCTACTAGCAACTGACAGCTGGCAGCCCTACAAAAGTCAAATTTAGCGTTTAACTTGATCTAATACTTCAAATAAATCTCTACCGTAAAATTCTTTACTTAATTCTCTTAATTTACCTTCTTCTTTCAACTGTGCTACTGCTTTATCATAAGCATCAGCAAATTCTTGCTCTGCTTTGTTAAACAATGGCCATGTTTTAATAACTGCAAATTCGTTATATACTACTTCGTCTTTCAGATTGTAATATGGACCACCTTCAGTTAAAACTTGACCTTTAAATGAACCTTCAATAATTACCCCACCATCTACACGGCCTTCATTTATCCATTGAACAACGTCAACTGTAAACTCTTCACCCGCTTGTAGTTTTACTGGATTGTCAGGGTTTGCTTCGTTATATTCAGCAATTACTGTATATTGAGCGTTATTGGCAGCAATCGGTGCAAGTGTCATTCCAGCTGCAGCAAAATCACTTAAGTCTTTAATGTTTTCATTTTCTTTTTTCAGTACAAGCCCTGCACTACTTAACCCTAAAAACTCTTGTGGGAATAAAAATTTATGTGTACGTTCTTCAGTCCAGAATGCATTTTTCACACCTGCATGGTATTTCCCTTGTTCTACACCGATTAATAAATCATCACTTGTTGTACCAACATATTCAAACTCATATTCTGGTAAAAGTTCATCTACTAGTTTCATAACTTCAACGTCATATCCAGTTGGGTTGCCATTTTCATCAATGTAAGTCATTGGTTTACCTGCTTGGTCGTATGCAACTTTCACGATTCGTACTTCTTTACCATCCTCTGTCGTTTTTGTTCCTGAGGATTGCTCACTTCCTCCATTTCCACATGCAGCTAAAATAGACAGTGAAGCTAAACTTACAGCAGCGAATTTAAGTAATTTATTGAATTTCATGATTATTGATCCCCTTTATTTTGGTTTTTATTTTCATCTTGTTTTAAAGCGAATTCCGCTAATTTTTTTATTGTCAGATCATCCATTGGCGGGTTATGTAAACCTGCACGTACATCGCGATAGTAGCGTTGCAGAGGATTTTGTCTTTGTAAACTTTTTGCTCCAACGACACGCATTGCCTTATCCACCACATTGATCGCAGCATTTGTAACTACATGTTTTGCTGTGTTAACAGCGTTCACAATAATAGTTCCATCCTCTTCTGATAATTCATATCCTGCATTTTCTTTTTGTTTTAACTCAACATAGGCTTGAGCTGCTCCGTATAAGGTAAACCTTGCATTTGCAAGTTCTAACTCAATCTCTCCTAATAAGCTTTGAACATTTGGTAAGCTTGCAATTGTACCTTGAATACTATTTGGTGAATGTGTATTTGCGAATCTTAAAGCGTAATCTCTTGCAGCCTGTGCTATTCCTAAATAAGTTGCTGGGATTAATAACAGCCATCCATTCAATTTGAAACCAGTATTATAAGTTGGTAGTTCTACTAAATCCGATTCATCAACAACTACATTTTCAAGTACAAGATCATGACTACCCGTTCCGCGCATGGCGATGACATCCCACGTTTCATCAATCGAAAGACCTTCTGTATCTTTATGGATTAAGAAAAATCCAACTTTCTCTTTTTCTTCAATCCAAGCTGATGTTAAGAAATAATCTAATTCAGGTGAGGCTGATGTATAGCTTTTACGCCCATTAATAATCCATTTATTCCCTTCACGAACTGCTTGTGTTCCTGGTCTACCTCCTCTAATTGGACTACCTGTGGCTGCTTCGCTAACAGAACGATTAATAATCGCCCCTTTGTCTACCTCACTAGCAAAAGCAGTGAGTTTTGTAGGTTCCCAGTATTTATTTTCAAATAGTTCGCCTACCGTTAGTAGTGTCCACGCAATAGAGAGTGCGGTACTACCATCAAAACTACCTAATGTTTCTTGAAGAGCGATTGTTTCATAAACATTCAGTCCTTCTCCTCCATACTCTTTAGGTAAAGTAACCTTCGTAAAGCCAATATCTCGAAGAGCCTGTATATGTTCATGAGGAAAACTTGATTCCTCATCGATCTTCGCTGCGTTGTTTTTAAAGGTTTCTTCTAAACTTTGTAGTTTATCTATCCACTCTCTTTGTTGGTTTGTTTTTATGAAAAGGTCCTTCATAAGAATAAAACCCCCCGTTTCATCGTTGTTATTAAAATAAATTTAATTCCTAAATCCAATTCCTACTTCATCTCTTTGAAAAGTTGGATTAATATTAGAATTGATTTTACTTTTAGAACATTCATAAGTCAATAGGCAATTCATAGTTTTTTAGTTGGATTTAAAAAAGTACCAGTTTACCTAAACAATTTAAGATTGTTTAAGTAACTGGTACCTATTAATTCACACGATATCATTAAAATATTCAACTGTTTTCATTGGATCTCCGATTTTTCGAAGTTTCCAATTATCTTCTAAATAGATCTCTGCTAATTTTTTATATTTATCTCCATACTTATCTGCCCATTCAACTGCAACTATGCTTTCATACATAATCGCCATTTTTTTCGCAATGCTTTTACCTTCAAATGTTTGCATAGCTTCATCCAATGAAATAAATACATTAATGTCGTTTGTTAATTCATGTAACTTTTTCACTACTATCTCTTTAAGTGAACTATTATTTAATAGTGATATTCTACGATTCATTTCATCTACAAATATTTCATGAGCTCTAAACTTATTAAATAACCGAATAACCTCTAGCGCTAAAATATTTGCTGTCCCTTCCCAAACCGTTAATACTTGTGCATCTCTTAGTAATCGTGGAGTGACGAAATCTTCGATATATCCATTTCCGCCATGTAGTTCAATAGCTTCACTTGCAAACTTCACTGCTTGTTCTGCAGTTTCTTTTTTCATGATTGCAATGTTTAATCGATTCAGAATGATATCCCTCTCAGAAGTTTGCCCACTAGTTACAACATCGTACAATTGTATTAGATCGAAAGTTGTAGCCACTTCAACGTGTACCTTTGCAGCAAATTTTGATAGTGAATCTTGAATCATCGGGTAATTAGTTAGCACCTGCCCGAATGCATTTCGATTCGAAACATAATGCTTTGCCTCTAAGTAAGCACGTCGCATTATACCAACTGACGCGATAGCGTTACAAATACGCGATAAATTCAATGCTTCTAACATGTAGTAAATCCCTTTATTCGGATCACCTACAACATAAGCAACTGCCCCATTGAATTCGACCTCACCCGATGGAACTGCACGTACACCTAATTTGTCTTTCAAACGACGAATTCGAAGTCCATTAACAGAACCATCTTCATTCCGCCAAGGTACTGCAAATAGTGTTAGTCCTTTTGACCCTTCTTTAGCACCAGGCATTCGAGCTAACACCATTGCCACTCCACACATTCCAGCATTTGATGCGAAATACTTTTCACCGTATAACCTGTAATTTTCACCATCAAAACGTGCTTCTACAACGTTTGCTCCTACATCAGACCCACCTTGTCGCTCCGTTAAGAAAGTTGCGCCTTCATAAAGCTCCATATCCCCCGTAGAACACACGTGTGGTAAAAATTTTGCCTTTAATTTTTCATCTGCATAATGTTCAAGTAAATATGCGGTTGCCATTGTTAATGTCACAGGACAATAAAATCCTGGTTCAGCTTGAGACAAAAGATACCCTTGTGCAAAACTATATACATAATTTCCTTTTCTCCCTAACTGTGGAATCTCTTTATGGACATAGCCTACAATTCCAGTATTATAGGATTGCTCAATCGTTTTTTTATAGCCTTCATTCACCCAAACTTCTGATACTTCATCGCCAAATTTATTATAGCGTTTAAGGCGTGGTTCCCCTTCACGATCGGTATGTTTTGCTCGCTCATCAATTTCCCCTGCAACTAATTTTCCAAAGTCGTCTAATTCACGTTTGGCAAAATCTAATAACTCTTGATCTAACATATCCTCTAAAATTTTGTGTAGAGTATCATCATTTGTGAAAAAGTTTGTCTCCCGTTCTGTCTTTGATTGTAAAACTTTCATTTACTCACCACCTGTTTTTTTAACTGCTGCTTCAATATCTTTCCTGATGCATTACGAGGTAGTGCTTCAACTTGTTCATATAGGCGAGGTATTTTATATTTTGCTAGATGTTGAGATAAATATTCTTTAAGTTTTTGTTCATCGACTGGCGTTTTAGAAGCAAAAATGGCTTTTACAGTTTCGCCCCATTCTTCGTGTGGTACCCCGATGACTGCTACTTCAAAAATGCCTTCAAATTGAAGGATACGATCTTCAATTTCTTTCGGATAAATATTCACACCACCTGAAATAATCACATCTTTCTTACGATCAACAATCCAAATATAACCGTCTTCATCAAAACGAGCTAAGTCACCTGTTCTTACCCATTTGTCTAAGAAAGCAGCTTTTGTTGCCTCTTCATCTCGGTAGTAACCAACCATATTTCCTTCACCGTAAAGAACAACCTCTCCAATCTCCCCTACTGCTACATCTTGCCCCTCTTCATTGACAATTCGAAGTTCCGTTCCAAACGGTGCACGTTTCCCAACACTACCAGCTTTATTCTTATGTTCGTAGCCAAATAGAATTGACCCACTTGGACCAGCTTCTGTTAATCCATAAACACATGTTAAATTGTCAGTTTTATATGCTTTTTGCAAATGACGAACTTCATTTTCAGAAAGTGGAGCCCCTCCGTATACCCACCATTTCATAGATGAAAGATCTGAAGATTGGAGTCTTGGATGAGAAGCAGTTACTAAATAAGCTACTGGTGCACCAAAGAAGTGAGTTGTTTTTTCTATTTCAATAGTGTCGATGAATAAATCAGGTGTGAACGTTGGAGTTAATACACTCGTAGCCCCAACTAAAACCGCTGACATAAAGAATAAATGAAGTGGTGCTGAATGCGTCAAAGGCATCATTAATAACATACGGCTTTCTGGTTTTACTTCCATTTCAATCGCAATCATCTCTGCAACTGCTAAAATATTACGATAACTGAATAAAACCCCTTTTGGCGTTCCAGTAGTACCTGATGTATAAAGGATTGTGGATAGATCATCTTCATGAAGTTTACATTCCACTTCGTTATTGTTACCGCTTACAATTAACTCATTGTAGCTTAGCCAATTATCTTTGGCTGCCCCTGTTTTAATCTTTATAGCAATATTTGATATGTTTTCAACTGATGCAAAAATGGCTTCATGTGCAATGATTGCTGAAGCTTCAGAATGTTTTACAACATATTCCACTTCAGTTAATGTAAACTTGGCATTTACCGGAACTACAATTGCTCCAATACGCAAAATGGCAAAATAACTAACGACAAATTCTAGTACATTTGGCATAAAGATTAATACTCTATCACCTTTTTCAACGCCTAGATTCATAAGGGTATTACTTAAACGATTGACTTGATTATCTAACTCTTTATAAGTAACTCTTCTTCCATGACAAATGACTGCCTCATTTGTAGGGTACTTACGAGCATTTCTTGCTAACAAATTAGAACTATTCATCAACATCTCTCCCTTTTAAATTCGTTAATTTTTCTTTAAATACTGCATGCAACTCCATTAACTCTTCTTTCATTTGCAGAAGCTCTGCTATTTTCGCATCAATTTCCTTCATTTTTTGCTCGCCGTATTCAACTGTTTTTTCAAGTTGTTGCACCCCTGTACGGTCGAAATCAAATAGCAACACCATCTCCTTTATTTCTTCAAGTGAAAATCCATATCTTTTTCCACGAAAAATGAGTTTCAATTTTGCAATTTCTTTCTTGGAAAAGGTTCTCTGGTTTGATTGCGTTCGATTAGGAGAAAGCAGACCAATCTCTTCATAGTATCGAAGAGTTCTAGTCGATACATTAAATTGCTTTGCTATTTCTTGAATCGTCTTCAACCTCATCACCTCTTCAATTTTGTATAGTATACCATTTACGTTAACGTCAATATCAACAGAATTTATGATATTTATAGATTAATTGATACGTAATGTAGAAAATAAAAAAACAGCCACCCAAACAATGAAAAATTGTTCGAGTGACTAGTAATTAATTTAAATAGTAATTACATTTTCTCTGGTGCGCTTACGCCGATTAAACGTAATGCATTTGCTAATGTTACACGTACTGCTTCAATAAGGGCTAAGCGTGCTTCTGTTAGCTCTTTATTTTCAGGATTTAACACCTTTTCAGCATTGTAGAAGCTATGGAAGCTTGCTGCAAGTTCTTGGATGTAGTTTGCAACTCTATGAGGAGTGCGGTGTTTCGCAGCTTCAGCCACTACTTGTGGGAATGAACCAACTTTCTTCAAAACTTCCTCTTCTTTTTCTGCAGTTAATAAATTCAAGTTTTCTAATGAAGCTGCAAATCCTTGCTCTTGAGCAGAACGTAAAATTGAAGAAATACGAGCATGAGCATATTGAGCATAGTAAACTGGGTTTTCGTTAGATTGTGATACAGCTAAATCTAAATCGAAGTCCATATGTGAGTCACATGCAGTTTTCACGAAGTAATAACGTACCGCATCTAATCCTACTTCTTCTACTAGGTCACGCATTGTAACAGCGTTACCTGTACGTTTACTCATTTTATATTTCTCACCGTTTTTATATAGTTGAACCATTTGGATTACTTCAACTTCTAATTTATCGCGATCATAACCAAGTGCTTGAATCGCTGCTTTCATACGTGGGATATAACCGTGGTGGTCAGCACCCCAGATGTTGATTAATTTATCAAAGCCACGTTGAATTTTATCTTCATGGTAAGCAATATCTGGTGTTAAATAAGTAAATGAACCATCTGATTTTTTCAATACACGGTCTTTATCATCACCGAATGTTGTAGAACGGAACCAAGTAGCTCCATCTCGTTCAAATACGTGACCATTTGCTTTTAATTTATCTAAAGCAACATCGATTTTCCCGTTTTGATATAATGAAGTTTCTGAATACCAAACATCAAAGTGTACACGGAAGTTAGCTAAGTCATTTTTTAATTTTTCAAGTTCTAATTTCAAGCCATTTTCACGGAAGAAATTGAAACGCTCTTCGTCGGATTTTTCTAAGATTGAATCACCGTATTGTTCGACAATTTTACTAGCAATATCAATTATATCTTGACCGTGGTAGCCATCTTCAGGCATTTGGGCATCAAGACCTAAAGCTTGTTTGTAACGAGCTTCTAATGAATAAGCAAGGTTATTGATTTGATTACCAGCGTCGTTAATATAATATTCACGAGAAACAGCATATCCCGCAAAGTCTAATACGTTACATAAAGAGTCACCAAATGCAGCCCCACGAGCATGTCCTAAGTGAAGGTCACCTGTTGGGTTTGCAGATACAAACTCTACTTGAACTTTTTCTCCCCCACCAGCTGTAGAACGACCATAGTTTTCACCTTGTTCTTTTACCGCTTTAACAACTTGTGCTAAGAAATCTTTGCGCACAGTGATGTTAATGAAACCTGGTCCAGCAATTTCAAGTTTCTCAATATCTGTACCTTCAGTTTCTAAATTCTCCAAAATGCTTTCTGCAATTGCACGAGGTGGCTTTTTCGCTAATTTTGTTAATTGCATAGCAAGGTTTGTTGCATAGTCACCATTTGCTTTATCTTTTGGTGTTTCTAAGTGAATATTTAACTCTGCTACATCTTCAACTAACCCTGCTTTTTCTACAGCTTGTGCTAATGCGTTTTTAATTGATTGTTGTAATTGTTCAACTGCGTTCATGCTTTTCCCTCCGAATATTGTATTTCCAAATTATATTTCCCGACGACTTGTCCGCTAATTATTAGATCATAATTGACATTAAATGTGCCTTGTATGGTTTGATCATTATGTTCATGAATTAATCGATTGGTTTTTGTATTGATTGGTAAATTACCAAATTGAGTTTCATAATGACCATTTTCCTGCACTTGCACATTAAATGGTAATCTCATATTGACCCCACCACTTCGCAAAATCAACGCTTTATCATTATTCATTCTTACTGTTGTGCGAATACTATTTCCATCAAGAACTTCTTCATATCGTAAATACATTTTATCTGATTTTTGGATAAAGGAACCTTGTAACCACAACTCATACGATTCACTTTCTCCATCAGTTGGCGTAATGGTTGATTGTAGTTTCACTTTGACGTTTTTTTCAACATCATTCATTTGTGGTCACTTCCCTTCCTTTTATAACCTTATTATTATAGGACGATTGATTGTTATTAATCAAGAAGTAACTTGGGTTTGGGTTACTTTGTGTTTGAATTGATTAAGTTTGTGGTTTTATTGCGTTAATTTGGGTCGCAGAATCGCTCTACTTTGTGTCGGAATCGCCCCCGTTTGAAGATTCCCCCTACTTTGTGACACAACCGCACTCTTCCCCAAATCCACACATACTTTTACAAACTATATATAAAAAAAGCACAGAGAATGGTTCATTCCCCGTGCCGTACATTTACAATTATTTCACCCAACCTAAAATCATTTCACGAATAATTTTTGCTGCTGTGTTAGCAGTCATTTCAGAGTGATCGTAAACTGGTGCAACTTCTACTAAGTCAAAACCTACAACATTAACATCACTACCTGCAATTGCGTGGATAGAAGCTAACAATTCTTTTGAAGTAATCCCACCAGCATCTACAGTACCAGTTCCAGGAGCATGTGCAGGATCAAGCACGTCAATATCAATTGTTACATAAACATTGCGACCAGCAAGAGTTGGTAATACCTCTTTTAAAGGTTCTAACACTTCAAATGGTGAAATGTGCATACCATTTTCTTTTGCCCATTCAAATTCTTCCTTCAATCCTGAACGAATTCCAAACGAGTACACATTTTTTGGCCCGATGTGTTCAGCAATTTTACGGATTGGTGTTGCATGTGAATATGGTTCTCCTTCGTAATCCGTACGTAAGTCTGTGTGAGCATCAAAATGAATGATCGCTAAATCGTTGTATTTTTCATAAACAGCTTCCATAACTGGAAGAGAAACTAAGTGTTCTCCACCCATTCCAATAGGTACTTTGCCATCTGCTAGTACTTTTCTTACGAATTCTTTAATTTCATTAAGTGATTTTTCTGGATTACCAAATGGTAGTGGAATATCACCAGCATCAAAGAATTTCACATCATCTAATTCACGATTTAAATATAAGCTGTATTCCTCTAAACCAATTGATACTTCACGGATTCTAGCTGGACCAAAACGTGATCCTGGACGATAGCTTACTGTCCAGTCCATAGGCATTCCGTACAATACTGCTTTTGATTGCTCGTAATTTGGATGGCTTTTAATAAATACATTACCTGAATATGTTTCGTCAAATCTCATGTATATCACCTACTAATATAATTTTAAACAACTAATTTAGGAAGACTAGTTCCAAATGAGTTTTCAAATAGAACATCCCTATTTAAGTAACTTACTTATACTACTATTCCCTATTACGAATGAAATGAACTAGTAAATTTCGTAATAAGTAGTTACCTAAAAATTATGAAAAAATACCAATTTGAAACTTTCGTTCGATCATTTTCGTATACCTTTGTACAATGATTAGTAGAAAAATGTCACAAAATGACATAATACTATTTCTTTCAAACGATTGGTCACTTTTACAAAAAATGATCATTCACTATCCGGAGAAAAGTATAGTGCTTTTTGGGCAAATTGGAAAGTATAAGTTTTTCGATAGACCTGAAAATATCATTCTAATCATTGGAGAAACACATTTTTCAACAAATGAAAGATTAAACGATAGATTTCAAGTCTATACTATCGTTATCTGGAGAAATTGGGGTGATTAATGGTTGAAAAGACGAAGCTATTTTCGTAAAAAAAGACGACAGAAGTGGTTGAAAGTTACTGTTTTAACATTTGTCGGACTTATTTGTGCCATGGCGGTAGGGCTTTTGTCATTACGTATTTACGCCCAAATTGCAGGAGCACCACCTCTAATTATACCGAAAGCATCAGTCTTTTTAGATAGTAATGGCAATAAAATCGGTGATTACTATACTGGAGAACGCCGTTACTGGATTGAGCTTGAAGAAATGTCTCCTTATTTAATCGACGCAACTATAGCAGTAGAAGATAAAGATTTTTATTCACACCATGGTTTTGATATTTCTCGTATTGCTAGTGCCGTTTTAACTGACTTAAAAACGCAAAGTATGGCTGAGGGTGCTAGTACAATTACTCAACAACTTGCACGAAACCTTTACTTAACATTAGACAAAACGTGGTCCAGAAAGATTAATGAGGCACTATACGCTTATAGATTAGAGATTTTTTATTCGAAAGATGCAATATTAGAAGGCTATTTAAATACAGTAAATTACGGACATGGTATGTACGGAGTTGAAGCTGCAAGTCAGTATTACTTTAGTAAATCCGCAAGTGAATTGACTTTAGCAGAAGCTGCAATGTTAGCAGGAATTCCAAAGGGTCCGAGCATTTATTCACCTATTATTAATTATGAAAAAGCATCAAACCGACAAAAGTTAATTTTAAGTCTTATGGAAGACCAACAGAAAATTACTGAAACAGAAAAAAATCGTGCATTATCTGAGCAACTTGTATTTAAAAATGATGAATGGGTAGCTTCTTTCTCAATTGCGCCTTACTTCTTAGAAACTGTTCGGCAAGAAGCAACAGAAATTCTTGAATCTAAAGGTTTGAACATCCGTGAAGGTGGCTGGACGATCAAAACAACATTAAACCAAGCGCATCAACAAGCGGCTGAAGCGGCAGTTGAAAAACATATGCCAGATAGTGAACTTCAAGTTGGATTCGTTAGTATGGATGTTGATACCGGATTTGTTACTGCATTAGTCGGTGGTCGTGATTATAGTACAAGTCCATTTAATCGTGTTACACAAGCAGCAAGACAACCTGGGTCTACTATTAAACCAATCTTATATACTGCTGCTTTGGAAAATGGCTTTTCCCCATTAACGTATTTAGATGTTGGTGAAACCATTTTTACTTATGATGGTGGTCGTTCAACGTATCAACCGAAAAACGTAAATGGACAATTTGCGGATAGTGCAATGTCCTTAGCACAAGCACTTGCAATATCGGATAACATTTATGCCGTTAAGACCTTACAACAGATTGGTCATAATGAGTTCCGAGATATGTTAAAACGTTTTAATCTATCTTATTCTGAAGGGGACAATCCTTCTGCAGCCCTTGGCACAATTGAATCTTCTTTATATGATTTAACAAATGCTTATAATATTATTGCTGCCAATGGACAAAAACGCCAGGCAACAACAATTATTTCGATTCATAATGCAGAAGGTGAATTGGTTTATGAATATACTCCACCAACTGCAGAACAAATCGTATCAGAGCAAGATGCCTTTATAATGACTCAGTTAATGACAGGAATATTTGACCCTGTATTTAATGACTATTCTCCAGCAACAGGTGTATCATTAAGACCTCGAATGACTCACACATATGCTGCTAAGTCTGGTTCTACGGTTAGTGATAATTGGCTAATTGGATTTACACCAAGCCTTACAGCCGGTGTATGGAATGGATATGATATGGGAAAAACATTGTCTGATCAATCCGAAAAAGCTGCAACAAAACTAATTTGGATTGATTTTATGGAATCAGTTCTTAAAGGAACCGAAAACGAGTCCTTTGAAGTCCCTAGTGGCGTCGAAGGTGTAGTGGTCGACATCGATTCAGGGAAGCTCGCAACAGATGCTTGTCCAAAACAACGTCTTGTCTATGTAAAACCACAAGATGTACCAACAGAAAAATGTTCAGTCTTTGACAATAAGGACTGGGGTCAATTCTTTAACCTATTTGATTTAGAAGGTATGAGAAATATTTTTGGTTTTTAATTGATCAATAAAACAAAAAAGCTCTCTCTTATTTGGAAATAAACTTTCCATAACAAGAGAGAGCTTTTTTAATGGCGATTGAAAGCATGAGGATTATGGGGCATTTAGCTTGGGTTTGTTAAAATGCCGCATAGTTCTCATAGCCTTCTACTGCCAAGTGTCCTAGTTCTATTATTCGAACTATAGTCAGTGTACTTTTTTTCTAACATAGTTTCAATAAAGGATTAATTTGTAAAGATAACTGTCACATATTGTTCAAATATCAAAATAAATTAGTACTACAACTATTGACAAAGATATTCCTATTTTATATCTGAGTTATTGTGAAATAACGATATATTAATTAACCTGTAAATCCGTTTTTAGCTGTTCAACGCTACGCTCCCACATTTCCTTATTGTGAGTTTGTAAAAAGTCAGCTAAAACTTGTTTCGAATCATTATCCATATGGTCAACTAATATTTTACGTTTCATGGATTTGTCCATTTTGTTGACATGGTCTGCTAAAATTTTGTAGCCTCTTCTCTTCTCACGGTTAACAACCATTTCACATGCTGTCACCCCAGCATAATATGGGCCATCTTCTGTGAAGTCGATTGTAACCCACACGAGCCAATAAGGTTTCCCACCTTCTGAGTCAGCTCTGTCTGTTGTGAACTTGATGCCCTTTTCTACTGCACTTTTTGCATGCATTGCCCCAATATCAATAAAAGCAGTTTTTTCTTCTATATCGATAAAAAGAGGTGTGACGTTTTCTAAAGACAATGATCCAATACCAAACCCTTTGTGACCATCAGTTGGATCGTCTTTTATGATCGTGAATCCTATTTTTTGCTTTGGTTTTTCTTCGCTAGTCATTGTAAATCCCTCCATCTAAGCCTATTATAATGAATATACACTAATTATATCCACTAAGGAGGATGCAACATGCCAATCGTAACAATTAAAATGCTTGAAGGTCGTACAGATGAGCAAAAGAAAGCTTTAGTAGAGAAAGTAACTGAAGCAGTTGTTGAAACTGTGAATGCGCCAGCAGAAGCTGTTACTATCGTAATTGAAGAAATGGCTAAAAATCATTATGCAAAAGCTGGAGTTCGCGCTAGCGATCAATAGAAATTAACATGAGGATCCTCTTAATCGAGCGATTCTCTTTTTTATTGAACAAAATAAATCCTAATTCCAATAAAAAACCTACTTCCTTATTGGCTTTACCAAAAGTTAAGTAGGTTTCTCATTAAATAAACAATATTTCCTTTGGGTAATACACTTTATAATCTACTTTAAGATTATTTGCCATTGCAGATACGATATATGACTGCTCTGAAAGTTCACGTATCTCGCCACTTGGCATTTCTAGGTAGATTGGTTTTTTTGTTGCTTTTAGCCCAGGTCTATAAAAATCGTAAGGTAGATCTGACGTTGAATCAGGTTTTACGTAATAGTCCGGATCAAACCCTTGAGCTTTTACTTGCTCAATTAGCCATGCATATCGCTCAGGTTCTTCCTCTGGGTTTAAATCCACATGGGCAAATAAATCCCTATTAATAAACCTTCTACTTAAGTCACTTAAAATCGAATCCTCCTCACTCATCCAAAACTGGAAATATGCAAGTAAGATATTTTCATCAAGTGCTAGATAGTCTTCTAAATTCTCTTCATTCTTAAATAATGAATGAAAGTGTGTCGGTTCCACTTTGAATTGGTAGCCCTCTTCATATAATTTCTTTGCCCGTTTTAATATATGATTTAGAATGGCTTCTGCACTTCTAGAAACAGGATGAAAATAAATTTGAAGATACATTTGATATCTTGACATTATATAGTCTTCGATTGCATGCATACCAGTTGCTTTGAAAACAATTTGGTCTTGTCTAGGGCGTATGACTCTTAAAATTCTTTCCATATCAAAATGGCCATAGCTTACTCCTGTAAAATAAGCATCCCGTTGGAGATAATCCATTCGATCTGTATCAATTTGACTTGAAATGAGGCTAACAACAATATTATTTGTATAGTTCTTTTCGATTACTAGTGCTACTCGTTCAGGGAAATCCGCTGATACTTTTCGTAATACCGCATTGACTTCCGTGTTTCCTAGTAATATCTGCCTCGTGTAATATTCATGATCTGTTTGAAAAACCTTTTCAAATGCGTGGGAAAACGGTCCATGGCCTAAATCGTGAAGTAAAGCTGCACAAAGTACAACTAATCGTTCACTTTCATCCCACTCAGGGCGTCCTCTGAAAACGTCATCTACAATACGTCGTACAATTTCATAGACACCTAGTGAATGGTTAAAGCGACTATGTTCCGCGCCATGAAATACTAAATAAGCAGTGCCAAGTTGCTTAATACGACGTAATCGTTGAAATTCTTTCGTTCCGATTAAATCCCAAATGACCTGGTCACGTACATGAACATAGCGGTGCACAGGATCTTTAAATACCTTTTCCTCTACTAACTTAGCATTTACGTAATTACTCACTTTCCACACCTCACTTACCATTCTTATTTTCTATTATAGGTGAGTTTTAGATTATTTACATCAAACTCTATTGACTTCTTTGTAAATATAATAAAAAGCTATCTCCGAACAAACTGGGGATAGCTAGATATATCATCCTTTTAACTTCGCTTTTACTTTTTCCATTAACTCTTCTTCAGTTAATGCATTGACAGGTCTTCCATTTACAAATGTAAATGTTTTTTTGCGACCTGGACCACAATATGAATGACAGCCTATTTCAAAAGTTGCTTCTGGATCTAATTCTTTTAACTTTGGAATTAACGTTTTTAGATTAACGGCCTGACATTCATCGCAAACTTTAAATTCGTTTGCCATTTTGTCTACAACCCTTTCTATTTGTGTATTTTCATTGGTTCATTTATTACGAGTCTTTTTAACTAAATGTTATTTTATCCTATTAAATACTTTGCATTCAAGCAAAAAACATGCTTATCCGTCAAAGGTCTGAATGGAAGAATTAAAAAACTATAAATTTTTTACTATAGAAATCATAAATATGAATATTTTTCTAAAATATTGGCCAAGATACATTATGAACAAATAAAACTATCAACATCGCAGGAGGTTAAATAATGGTCAAAATTAGACAAGATGCTTGGCTAAAAGAAAACGATGAACTATTAGCAGAAGCAGTTTTACGCCACGTTAAAGAAGGCAGTACACAACTTAATGCTTTCGAAGAAGCTGGAGATGCATTAAATCGTACGGCAGCTGCATGCGGTTTCCGTTGGAATGCTGTTGTCAGACGTTTATATGAAAAAGAACTAGCTGAAGCTAAAAAAGAACGAAAAGAAAGAATGCGAGTATTAGGTATGAATGGTAGACGCCGTAGCCAAGGTGTATACTTACTACCACCAACAACAACTACTACTCAATCATCTGAAGAAGTGAAATCTATTCCTCTTTCAGCTCTTAATCTAGATATTGTGATTGCTTATTTACTACGTTTACAGCATAACGGTGGTTCTGACAATGAGGCTATGAAATGGCGTCAAATCGCAAATGCATCAACAGAGAAAATTAAAGAACTAGAGAAAAAGATTCAATCTCTAGAATCTGAAAATCGTGCGATTCGTGAAGATTACGAGCAATTCGTACAAATTATGAATCGTGCTCGTAGACTTGTAACATTAGAAGAAGATGAACAACGTATTGCACCTGTTTTCAAAATGGAAAAAAACGGGAACCTCGTTGCTAATTATTCAACTAGTGGTATTGATCACGGTAAAGAAAACGCGGATGTGCCTCACTAAGCACATCCTTTTCTTCTTATATAAACTATTTGTTTGATTCAAGCATTTTCTTATTACGTTCAAGAACTCTATTTAAATAGAATGCATAATACTCCATCTCATCTTGTTGCAGATTTTCTAGTTTCATATCTCCAATAGTTTGGATGTATTTTTTTAAGTTCATAACAGTTTCATAAACTGTAATCTCTTTATTTGCTAGTTCACTAATACTTGCCATTACAGAGGGTTGAATCTCTGGATATACGAATTTGGTTTTCTCGTCCTTTAAACCAACTTGATAAAAGTCTCGTATCAGCTCTGCACGCTCACTTCCACTACCTTCAATACATAGATAGATTTGAACAGCAATTCCTTGCCTAATCCGTCGTTGGGAGATTCCGGCAAACTTTCGACCTGCAATACTTAAATCATATGTACCTGGACAATAGGAGCCAACTATTTCGTAAACTTTTATCTCTGGTGCTAATTCAGGAAATATATTTTTAACAAAATCAACCATAGCATCGTACCCGCTGTTAATACTAATCGCATGGTCTTTTTCAGACAACACTAAAGAGATATTAAGTACACCCGCATCTAATACAACCGCAAGTCCACCTGAGTTTCGAACAATTGAGTCATACCCTCGTTTCTTTAAAAGCTCCATCCCTTCTTGCACATACGGTAATCGGTGATCTTGAATTCCTAATACTACCGTATGATCATGAACCCACGTTCGGATCGTTGGTTCACACATTCCTTGTCCAACTAAATGACATAGAGTATCATCCATCGCAAAGGACTCTAAAGGTGTACGATTCATTAAACTTATAGACTGATCGATAAAGCGCCAACTTTTTTGATTTAGTAATTGATTCATTTTTATTACTCCTAAATATCCATTTTAACATTTACTCATATTTTTTAGCATACACGTTTTACTTTGTGAATAAAAGTGGGCACACTAGTGTCGAATTCTTGAATTTCATCATTTCGTCGTATTCAAATCAAGGAAAATTTTTGTTTTTATGCTAAGATGATAATTGATAATGTTAATCAATTAAGGAGTGTTCAACCAATGAATGAAGCAGCTATTACTTTAGACGGCTGGTACTGTTTACACGATTTCCGCGCGATTGACTGGACATCATGGAAATTAGTTTCCGAAGAAGAGCGTACAAAAGCTACAGAAGAATTTATTCAATACCTTGAAAAATTAAACGAAGCCCATGAGGCAAAAACAGGATCACATGCTTTTTATTCGATTCTTGGTCAAAAAGCAGACTTCATGTTAATGATTCTTCGCGAAACACCAGAAGAATTACAAGAACTTGAAGCTGAATTCAATAAACTTGCTATTGCTGATTTTACTGTTCCAACATACTCTTATGTATCGGTTGTTGAACTTTCAAACTACTTAGCAAAAGATTCTGATGAGGATCCATATCAAAACCCACATGTTCGTGCACGTCTATATCCTGAATTACCACGCACTAAATATTCTTGCTTCTATCCAATGGATAAACGCCGTGAAGGTAACGATAACTGGTACATGTTATCTATGGACGAGCGTCGTAATTTAATGCGTTCTCACGGATTAATTGGTCGCTCATATGCAGGTAAAGTAAAACAAATCATTACAGGTTCTGTTGGTTTAGATGACCATGAATGGGGCGTAACTTTATTCTCTGATGATATGCTTCAATTCAAAAAAATCGTTTATGAAATGCGCTTTGATGAAGTTTCGGCACGTTACGGAGAATTCGGTGAATTCTTAGTTGGAAATCTTCTAGATAACGATCGACTAATTAAATTCTTATCTGTTAATAAATAAAAACAGACCAGGTAACCTTATAAGGTGCCTGGTCTTATTTTTGTTCATCATTTGCTCTTAATATTAATATAATTGTATTAATGAACAACCCAATGAACAAGATTAGAATAAATAAATACCAATGTAAAGGTTGATGATAAATCGTACCAACAATAAATGCGATCACTGCACTAATGACAATTGCAATCCATGGCCCTAATTGCATATTACCAACCCCTCACCGTAAAATGAATCACACTCATTTCCCATACCCTAATATCTAGATTATTGTTCCTATAATTTCGACGTCTCTTGTCACTATTATATTGGCTAGGAATTCAAATATACGAATTCATAAGCTCTACAAGTAGATTTTTTCGCTAACGTAATACAATTTTCTACATTTTTATCATTTTTTATTCTGAATCATATACTTATGCATACACTATTTTGAGGGGATGAATGATTTTATTCCTTAAAAAGAACAAATCACTAACATACTAATTTCATTTCAAATTCGAATAAATATAAAACAAGTAAGGTTGCAAAATCAGTGAAAACATATACCGTAACCCAGCTTTTAAATGTATCTTCGTGCCAATATGCAGACTTTAGTCGAGGTACCGTCATTTTGTCATTTGTTATTTAAATTTAAAATTGAAAGGATGTTTTTGGTTGGCTTATTATTATTGGAATGCAAATAGTCAGCAACAGCAACAACCATACTCTACTTTCCCACAATTCCAATTCCCGACTACTCAAATGCAACAAACGACTCCTCCAACATTTAGCGGTGCGGTAACAACACCTGCTGGAGGGGCTTTCACACCTAGTGGTCCACGTGAAGAATCTTATATCGAAAATATTCTAAGATTAAATCGTGGGAAAGAAGCAGTATTTTCCTTCACAACCCCATCTGCTACAAGATCAGGTGAAAGTGGAAATACAATACTCGTTCGTGGTGTAGTTGTTGAGGCTGGTCGAGATCATGCAGTTATTCGTGAATTTGATACAGATCATTACTTCTTATTCCCGATGATTTACTTCGATTATGCAAGATTTGAGGAACCAATTACGTATTTACGTGGTGGCTCTGTAGTGAATACTACACCAAGACAATCCTAATGAATGATGGCTAAGAACAAGAAAACCCACTTCTTACCTTTATAGGTTAATGAAGTGGGTTGCTTTGTTTAAAGTTTAAATTTCTGAATTTGTGTTTGTAAGGATAATGCTTTTTCGCTTAAATCTTGAGCAATCGTGTTCACTTGTAACATCGTTGCAGCTTGCTCTTCGATTGCAGCTGCTATTAGCTCAACATCATTTGAGGATTCCATTGAACTACTCGAAATTTCATTTACAGAAGCAGATACTTCTTCTGCACTTGCAGAAATTTGCTCTGAAGTTGCAGAGATTTCTGCTATTTGAACTTTCATTTTATCGACTGCTTGTACAATGTCTGAGAACGCTTCCCCAGCCACACCAATTATATTGACTCCATCATTTACAGAAGTGATTGAGTTAGATACAGCAAGTGTTACATTGTCTGTATCTTTTTTTATTTCTATCGTTAGATCTACAATTTGGCTTGCGGATTCTTTGGATTGTTCTGCAAGTTTGCGAACTTCATCGGCAACAACAGCAAATCCTTTACCATGTTCACCAGCTCTTGCTGCTTCGATTGCAGCGTTTAATGCTAGTAGATTTGTTTGTTCCGTAATCGTAGTAATCACTCGAGAAATATTTTCAATCTCCTTAGTTTGTTTACTAAGTTTTTGGACGAGGTCATTTACCATGTTAGTCGAATCATGAATAGCACTCATTTGTTGTTTTGCACTATGAATGATTTTTCCACCATTGCTTGCCGTTTCACTTGCATCCATAGAACTGATTAGTAAAGTTTGTGTCGATTCCGCGATTCTTCCAACTCCTAAAGCAGTTTCATCCATAGCAACTGCACTATCATTTGCTGATTGAGCACTTGTCTGAGCATTTTTGGCAGTTACGCTAATACGTGTAGTCATATCTTCTGTTGTAGCTGAAATCTCTTCTGTACTTGCTGATAATTCCTCTGCTGCAGCATTTAAATGTTCTGCATTATCTTGAATACTACTTATAAGATTTTTCAAGTTACTTTTCATTGTATTAAATGATTTTGCTAATTGACCAATTTCATCTTTTGAATGATGTACCATATCATCTAAAGTTAAGTCCCCAGAGGCAATTGTTTCTAAGTTTTTCACAGATTGTTTCAGTGGCAGTGAAATTGTTTTACGTACATATAAAACTAATAGGATACTTGTTATTAAACTTACAACTAAAATAATAATTGATGTTAATTTTGAAGTGTATATTTCTCCATCTATATCTTGATTAACTTCTGTTAGCTGCTCATTTTGATATTCATATACTTTTTGAGTTGTTTCAGAAAGCCCTTCAAAAGCAGTATTTAAATCCGTCGACATAATTCTTTTCGCTTGTTCGACTTGTCCTTGACGGTAAGTTTTTAATGTTAGATCTAGGTTGGTGTCAAATTGCTCTTTATATTGCTGCATTTCACTTAAATAACCCTTCATTGTATCACTGGATACTAATGAATTAAATTCTTCTAAGTAATTTGTTAATTCATCTTGAAGAGCTGATAACTCTTCTTGTGATTTTGTAGAGCCAGTCAACATGATATGACGTAAATTTAGCCCTTGCATCGATATCGAGTAACGAATATCATCTGCTAATTGAATTTGTACAACTCTATAATCTAAAGCTTCTTGCATTTTGGAGTCAATTTGGTTTAAATTATAAAAATTAACTCCCATAGAAATACATATTAAAACAATAAATGTATAAAATGATGTATTTAGTTTTCCCCCTATACTCATACTCTCACTCTTTCTATAGGATATTTGTAGCTTTTCTATTATACATTTAATTAAATAAATTGCTTATTTTCAGATAATACTTTGAGAATTAATAGGATGACATTATCTCTCTATCCAGTTTCTGTTCCTCAAATTATTTACTGTTTGTTGTTAAATATTCTAGTGTAGCAAGCCCAAGTGTTTTCGCTGCAGTGAGCATTGCTCTTTCATCAAAGTTAAATCGAGCGTGATGGTGTGGATATGCCGTTTCCCATGAAGGATCTTTTGCACCAGTTATGAAAAACGTTCCTGGAACTTTCTCAAGATAGTAGGCAAAATCTTCACCGATCATAAATGGGTCACATTCGATTACGTCTTGTACCTCATGAATTTGGGAAGCAATACTCGCTAAAAACTCTGTTTCTTCAGAATGGTTTACAACAGGTGGATACCCTCTTGTAAACTTATACTCGTAAGTGGCATGTGCCCCATCACAAACAGATTTTAGTAATAGTTCAATTTCATTCTCAATAAGTGTACGGATATCTTCTTCAAACGTTCTGACAGTTCCAGCTAACTTCACTTCCCCTGCAATGACATTAAAAGGATTGCTAGCTTCAAAATGACCAACAGAAACAACTGCAGATTTCAAAGGATTTACTCTTCTTGAGACAATAGATTGCAATTGCGTAACAAATTGTGAAGCAATAAGAATCGCATCCACAGAGTGATGAGGTTCTGCACCATGTCCACCCATTCCATGAATCGTAATTTCGAATCGATCCGCAGCAGCCATAATAGGTCCTTTTCGTACCCAAATTTCTCCTAATGGTGTAGGTGCCCAAAGATGTGTACCAAAAATAACATCCACTCCATCCAAGCAGCCATCTTCAATCATCGGTTTCGCTCCACCTGGTGCAAGTTCCTCCGCAAATTGATGGATGAATACAATATCCCCCGCTATTTCTTCTTTTATAGAATTCAATACTTTTGCAAGAACTAATAATGTTGCGGTATGACCATCATGGCCACAAGCATGCATAACGCCATCCACTTTTGATTTATAAGGAATATCATTTAATTCTTGGATTGCAAGAGCGTCAAAATCAGCTCGTAATGCAACTGTTTTACCTGGTTTTCCACCACGTAATGTCGCTACTACTCCTCTTCCTCCAACTCCTTCTCTAACTTCAAGACCTAGTTCTCGATGGTAATTTGCAATATAAGCTGGTGTATGAACTTCTTGAAATGAAAGTTCAGGATTGGCATGTAGATAACGTCTAATTGAAACCATTTCCTCAAATTCTTTATCTAATCCTGTTAATAAATGTTCCAAAGGTAATTCCCCCTTTTATAAAATATCTTGCAACCATAAAGATCAGTCGAAGAATGGTATAACTGCTTGTATTCATATCTTCCTTTAAGACTAGTTCAAAAGGTAATTGAACTTAAAGGATATATATGTATCTATTGACGGGTCTGTTAAAATATCCATCAATTACTATCTTACTCTATTTTTTGCCTATAGAAATGAAAATTGATAAATTATTCAAAAATTTGTTAAAAGATGTTTGGCATAATCATTAATCGAAGTTTCAAAAGAAAAAAGAAGAAGCTGTCCGGAAGATCTCATGACTTCTGAACAACCTCTTCTATATTCTTACTATTTTGCATGTTTTAAAGCTGAAATAATTACTAAAACCCATCCAGAAATAAATAGCACGCCACCTATTGGAGTAATAGCTCCAAGTACTTTTATTCCTGATAATGCAAGAACATATAAACTCCCCGCAAAGAATAAAATTCCTAGGTTCATTAGAATTGCGGCCCATCTTAATGTTGCGATATTACCTATTAACTTAGTACTCATTAATACTCCAATAATTAATATTGCAGTCGCATGAAACATTTGATATTGAACAGCAGTGTCCCAAATACCTGTACTATAATCATCAAGTACTTCTTTTAATGCATGTGCACCAAAGGCTCCAAGTGCCACGGCAAGAAGTCCATGAATACCACCTGAAATAATTGAACCCTTCATCTTAATTCCCTCTATTTCTTTTATTAGTTTCCATTTTGTGTTCGATAAATTGAACGTTATTATTAAAAATCGAAAATGGAGTTTCCGTTTGCCCCGTCTTCTATTAATCGTTCTGATGACATAGACATCTTCGTATTTAATTGTACACTTTGAGCGTTGTGTGTTTCTTGATATGAATGTTTTGTCATATTAATGTTAGATTGTTTTTCAGCTAACGCTACTTCACAAAGGGTACGAATCGCAATAATTTGCTCTCGAATTTGTTGTTCATCGACAGTATTTTTTGCTATATTTGTATGTTTTTCAATCTCCAGTAATAGCGTTTGAAAGGATATCATCGTTTTTCCTCCTGCTTTTTTGGTACATACTGCATACAATCCATCCCTGAGGATTGTTTTACGACTAATGAAGGAATCTTTTTCGTTTTAAATCCATAGGCGGCACAGCCGCGTGGATTCGCTGGATCCCAAGTAACTTTAAAATATTGACATTGAAAACAGTTAATCTTCAAAATGATTCACTTACTTTCTATCATACTCTATTTGAACTGAGAGTTGGAGAAATCAAACTTGTTTTGGGATTGAATTTATGAATCGAGACACCAATTGATTGGCTCGATTCCCCAATGTTTTAGTTGATTATTTATTTTTGAAAATGGTTTACTACCAAAAAATCCTCTATGAGCACTTAATGGGCTCGGATGAGGCGATTGTAGAATCATATGATGTGGACCTACTTTTTTAATAATCGATTGCTTTGATTGAGCTGGTCTTCCCCATAACACAAAGATAATGGGATCCTGTCTTTGAGCCAAATTTTCTATAACGGCATCTGTGAACTGTTCCCAACCAATTCCTTTATGTGAATTTGCTTCACCTTTACGAACAGTTAAGACCGTGTTTAGTAGGAATACACCTTGCTCTGCCCACTTTAATAAATAACCGTCTTTTGGAATCGGACATCCTAAATCGTTATGTAATTCTTGAAAAATATTACGAAGACTTGGAGGATGTGGAACACCTTTTCTCACCGAAAAACTCATACCGTGAGCTTGTCCCGGTCCATGATATGGGTCTTGCCCTAATATCACTACTTTTACATCTTTATATGATACTGTATAAAAAGCATTCATAACATCGTCAATTTGTGGATAAACTGTGGCTATCCTGTATTCTTCTGCAACCCATTTTCTTAGTTGTTGGTAATATGGTTTCTCAAATTCTTCAGCAAGTATTTCTTGCCAATCATTATTGAATACTTTTTTCATAAGTAACACCTCATATTCACGGTACTTGATTCAGTGTTGAATTTCAAGGTGTTATGGTGATGGCGTTTTGATTACTAGTCTCAATTATTCATAAATTCTATCCATTAATGAATATATTTTTATAGATGCGTATCGAAAACTTTTCGAACGCGCTTTTTGCATTTTAATTTCATTAATTTGCAATTTTTACTATACTATTAACTACATAGATGTGGAAAGGAGAATTAAGATGAAGGAAGTTAACGTGAACGAGCTCCAAGAATTGCTTAATTCTTTTGCGAATAAGGACGTCTATATTCATTTAGAGACAACGAATGGTGCTTATGCCTCGCATTTTGATGAAAAAGTATTTAACTCAGGGGCGTTTATTCGCAATGTGAAGATTCGCTACGAATTAGGAAAAGTAGTGGATGATGCCCCTCACCGCGTCGGTTTAAAGATGGAACATGGTTGGGTTTATGCTCAAGGGATTACACATTTCGAACTGGATGAACAAGGCCGTTTATTGATGGCTGGATTAGACTATTCTGGGAAACTTGCTGTTGCACTAGAAATTAGTGAAACACCATTTTCTTATTAAGGAGTGATGATTGAATGACATTACAACCTGAACGTCATGTATTAGTCGTTTTCCCTCATCCGGATGACGAAGCTTTCTCTTCAGCTGGAACGATTCGACTTTATCGAAATATGGGAGTACCCGTTACATATGCATGTTTAACATTGGGTGAAATGGGACGTAACCTTGGAAACCCACCTTTTGCTACCCGAGAATCACTTCCTGAAATACGCCGTAAAGAACTAATCGCTGCATGTGAAGCGATGGGAATCGAAGATCTTCGTATGATGGGATTACGAGACAAGACAGTTGAATTTGAAGATGATGAGAAGATGGTTAAACTCGTTACTGATTTAATTGATGAGTTGAACCCATCATTAATCATTACTTTCTATCCTGGATTTGCAGTACATCCAGATCATGAAGCAACTGCTCGTGCTGTTGTAGAAGCTGTACGTCGAATGGAGAAATCTACAAGACCTCGTATTTATGCAGCCGCATTTGCGAACAATACAATGGTAAAACTAGGGGTACCACCTATTGTGCATGATGTAAGTAGTGTAAGAAATGATAAAGAAGCAGCATTACGTGCCCACAATTCACAAACTGCTTGGATGATGCAAGAAACTAGCCATCGTGCTGAAGAAGGCAACGAAAAGCTTGATAGTTGGTTTAATGTAGAATCTTACTATTTATATTCTTTTGATGATGAATAACAGATTTAATGGGTAGAAATAGTCAATATTTCTACCCTTTTTCTTTTCATTGCAGTATTTTTATGAACTTTTCCACTCAACCTATCCTACAAAAAGAAATTCACCCACTTACAAATTTCTAACATCATTTTCCTACCATTTTAAGTTTGAAATTTCAGAATTAAATTACTTTTTATTCATATATAGACAAATGAATATTCAGCCTATATAGTGTATAAATATTCAATGCAACTTATTACATCAGAAGAGGGAAAGAACATGACTACAAAATTCACACCATATACATGGTTTTTATTTATAGTTTTATCTGTAGTAGGTATTTTTCTATTCATTACACCTATTGATTTAGGTGAAGGACTTAAAGTACCTATTGCGATATTAGCAAACACTTTATCTGCAAACGTCGTTTCATTTATTCATTGGTTTGCATTTATTGTATTTATCATTGCAGCTATTGGATCAATTATTATGCACTTCATTCCAGCAAAAAACGAACGTACTTTAATGGATTCATTATTCCGCGTTCACTGGTTCTGGACAACTATGCGTATACTAGCTGTTATTTTTGCAGCGATGTATTTATTCCAAATTGGTCCAGAAGCATTTACAAGTGATTATACTTCAGGATTACTTTTAACTCCGGACGGCGGATTAGTTACGATGATGTTCTCACTATTCTTATTTGCCGGCTTACTTTTACCATTACTAACTGACTTTGGATTACTTGAATTCTTTGGGTCAATGATGGTAAAAATTATGCGTCCACTATTTTTAATTCCCGGACGTGCAGCAATTGACTGTCTAGCATCATTTGTTGGAGATGGTACAATCGGGGTTTTATTAACAAATAGACAATACGAAGAGCGCAATTATACAGCACGTGAAGCTGCTACAATCGCTACGACTTTCTCGGTTGTTTCAATTACTTTCTGTTTCGTTGTTCTTGAAACAATTGATATGAGTAATTACTTTGTACAATTTTACCTTACTGTTATTTTTGTAAGTATTGTTTTGGCTGTTATTATGCCACGTGTTTTCCCATTAAGCCGTATTGCCGATACAAATATCGATGGGACTGAACCTGACAAAAAAAGTGAAGATGTTCCAGAAGGATTTAACGTATTTTCTTTCGGTTTAAAAAATGCTTTAGAAAAAGCTGAAAGCAATAAAAACCTAGGACAGGTTATTGGTTCTGGTTTTAAAAACGTTCTTGAAATGTGGTTTGCTATTACGCCAATCATTATGGCGTTTGGTACAATTGCTTTAGTACTTGCAGAATACACAAGTGTCTTCAAAATTTTAGGTCTTCCGTTTGAACCAATCTTAGCACTACTTCAAATTCCTGAAGCGGGTGCAGCAGCTCAAACAATGATCGTTGGGTTTGCTGATATGTTATTACCTTCAGTTTTAGGCGCAGGCATTGAATCTGAAATGACACGTTTCTTCATTGCTACTGTATCTGTTACACAATTAATCTACATGTCTGAAGTTGGTGGATTAATCTTAGGAACTAAACTTCCATTAAATATTTGGAGATTATTTATGATCTTCTTAATCCGTACAATTATTTCGATTCCAATCGTTGCAGCGATTGCACATATACTATTCTAATAAATGAAAGAGCTAGCTTTTTAATAAGCTGGCTCTTATTATTTTGCGAAATATTCCTTTTGAGTGGAGGATTTTAATAATTTGCCACATGATAGCGTTAACAATTTCTTTTTTATTTTGAATTACGATAATTTTGAAAAAACTATGCGGTTTTGTGTTAAAATTACTTAATGTTCTAATATTTATCGGAGGTATTAAAACCATGGAAGTTGCGGGTACAAAAAGTTTTGCAGTTGAGAATGTTTTAAAAGCATATCATCTCTTGAAAGATGTAGTAGTACATACTCCTCTTCAAAAAAATGATTACTTATCAGAAAAATACGGTGCCAACATATACATTAAGCGTGAAGATCTACAATCTGTTCGTTCATTCAAAATACGTGGCGCTTATTATAAAATTAAAAAAATAGAAACTGAAGCTCGTGAAAGTGGTGTGGTTTGTGCTAGTGCAGGTAATCATGCTCAAGGTGTTGCCTATGCATGTGCTCATTTAGGGATTAAGGGTACGATTTTCATGCCGCTTACTACACCGAAACAAAAGGTAAACCAAGTTCGCATGTTTGGCCGTGACCAAGTTGAAATTATATTATCGGGCGATACATTTGATGATTCTGCTGCCGCTGCGCAAGAATACTGTGCTGAGCATGAAATGATCTTTATTCACCCATTTGACGATTTAGATATCGTTGCTGGTCAGGGCACTGTTGCAGTTGAAGTATTAAACGATATTGAAGAACCACTAGACTTTATTTTTGGAGGCATCGGTGGTGGTGGTCTAATGTCTGGGGTTGCAGCTTATGTGAAAAGTATTTCACCAAACAGCCAAGTAATTGGTGTAGAACCAGTTGGTGCTGCAAGTATGAAAGCCGCTCTTGAAAACAATGGCCCTATTCAACTTCCGAAGATCGATAAATTCTGTGATGGCACTGCTGTTCAAATGGTAGGCTCTCAAACATATGAAATTTGCAAACAATACTTAGATGATATCGTTGTCGTTCCTGAAGGCAAAGCAAGTACTACCCTTCTTGATTTGTACAACAAACACGCGATTGTTGCAGAACCATCTGGAGCACTTCCTGTTGCGGCACTAGATCTTTACGCCGATAAAATTAAAGGTAAAACTGCTGTTGTCATTATTACTGGTGGAAACAACGATATCGCGCGCATGGCAGAAATAAAAGAGAAATCCCTATTATATGAAGGTTTATTACACTATTTCATCGTGAACTTCCCACAACGTGCAGGCGCACTACGTCAATTCTTAACTGTCGTTCTAGGACCAAATGATGATATTACAACATTTGAATATACAAAGAAAAACAATAAAGAAAGCGGCCCTGCTCTAGTAGGGATCGAAGTAAGCAAACCCGACGATTACCAAGGCTTAATCGACCGTATGCGAATCAACGGATTTGAATTTACAGAAGTGAATAAAGATAGTCAGCTGTTTGGGTTGCTGGTTTAGGGGTTAGGGGTGGCCCCGCACTTTCCATTTGGGGAGGTGCGGGGTTTTGTTTGGGTTTTTACTGGCGTAAGTCTTCTTTTTATGTGCGACTTTTCATTCGTTATGTGCGGGTTGAACCCATTTATGTGCGGGTTCCCGCAAGTTATGTGCGACTTCCTTTTATGTGCGACTTTCGGCCATTTATGTGCGACTTTTCATTCGTTATGTGCGGGTTGAACCCATTTATGTGCGGGTTCCCGCAAGTTATGTGCGACTTCTTTTTTATGTGCGACTTTCGGCCATTTATGTGCGACTTTTCATTCGTTATGTGCGGGTTGAACCCGTTTATGTGCGGGTTCCCGCAAGTTATGTGCCACTTCCTCGTTAGGAGCAGCTTTCATCCCATTTACATGCGGATTACAGCAGCATAATTCACTAAGATAAATTGAAATAATACGTTTTAGCGTATCCAATATCAGGAATTTTGTATTTTCTACTTTTTAAGTCTCCTACAAATTCAAAGTTAAAACTTTTTATTAACCTAGCAACTGAGTATCTTGAGTCAATTCCAAGAAACGTTCGCAATTCTCTATTTGTAATCCATTCATTTATTAAATATCTATAATCAATTAAAGCTTTCAAAATATCATCTTTACTTTTCTTATTACATATAGGACAAACAAACGCTCCATATATATATTTCATTATCTTTCCACAGTTATTACATATAACTCCTTTCTTAATATTTTCAGTTTTTATTTTTGGTCTCCATATTTTCCTCTTGTACATCTCCATTAATTTCTTTTGAATAACTTTAAAATTATGATCCGATAAATATGAGTTCGGATATTTCCGAAATAGTTCATTTAGTTTCGATTGCATACCACTCCTATGAAAAATTGAAACAGTTTTCGGTACTTCACCAATTATTGTGGAATCTTTTACAATAATAATTGCTGTTTCCACTGGTATATTTATTCCCCAATTCCTTATAGTACGACGAATGAACCTAGCATGCCTCTCAATTTGTTCAACTGGATTTGAATAACTATCAGATGAACCATCAAATTTTGTTCGAATAAATTGGCTTTTAGCATCCTCGATATTCAATATTCCTGAGATATTTTTTATTTCAAGCAACCAGATAAAATATTTACTTAAGAAAAGAGTATCAATTTGATGCGATTTTCCAAATCCATTTACCGCTTCATAATTGTGAAATAAAGCATACTCTATAGGAATCTCTAACTCTTCCCATTCTTGATCAACCAATAATTCGCCTTCAAGTCCAACTTTCAAATTTGTATATAAATCCATATAATACTCAAATTCTGAATCTATTAGATTTACTCTTCTTAATAAAGCATCAAGTACTACTAAATTATAAGGTACACTTCTTTCTAACACGATCATTCTCATCCCTCCCATTGAAATATTAATCAATAGAATTAAAAATATCGAATTCAGAAAATCTAAATTTGCTACACTTATTTCATTCAAAAACTAAATTTGAACATATAGGTTTCTACTCATATCATCCAAAATATCTATAACTTCAACATCAATTGGCCATGCGCAAAATATAAATTTCGTATATTTTAGAAAAAAAAGAATCTACTCTAAATTAGAGTAGATTCCTGTACCTCACCTAATTCCCCAACAACGCCTTATCAGAAGCCATTTTTTCGCCGCGGATGCGTTCGAATTCGGCCATTAGGTCTGGGATGGTTAGGTTTGGTTTTTTGTCTTCATTGATTTCTAGAATGATTTGACCTTTATCCATCATGATGAGGCGGTTTCCAAGGTCAATTGCTTGTTGCATGTTGTGGGTTACCATTAATGTTGTTAAGTTGTTTTCTTCAACAAGCTGTTTTGTTATGTTCGTAATTAGTTCTGCACGAGACGGGTCAAGTGCTGCTGTGTGTTCATCTAATAATAGAATTGAAGGTTGTGTAAATGTCGCCATTAATAAAGATAACGCTTGGCGTTCTCCACCTGACAACAATCCAACTTTTGCATTTAGACGATTTTCTAGATTCATATGAAGTTTTTCTAGTGATGTTCGGAATAAATCTTTACGTTCACGATTAACACCAAATCGTAAACTTCTTTTTTTATTACGAGAGTATGCAATCGCTAGGTTTTCTTCAATTGTCATTGTTGGTGCCGTTCCAGCCATTGGATCTTGGAACACACGGCCAATTAATTGTGAACGTTTAAATTCAGGTAATTTTGTAACTTCTTTACCATCAATTGTAATGGCACCGAAGTCTGGTGATAAAGCACCCGAAATCATATTAAGCATTGTGGATTTCCCTGCACCGTTACTACCAATAACAGTAACGAAATCACCAGGTGCCAAATGTAAATTGATATTGTTTAAAGCTACTTTTTCATCTGAAGTACCTTCATTAAAGATTTTGTTAATCCCTTCAAGTTTAAGCAAGGTCATTCCCTCCCTGCGCCGCAAGTTCACGTTGTTGTGCTAAACGCTCAATACGGCGTTTTTCTTTACGTTTTTTCTCACGTTGTTTACTAATTAATTGAGGAATAACTAGAGCTAAAATAACGATAATTGCAGTGATTAACTTCATGTCAGACGAGTCTAACCAAGGTACACGTAATGCTAATGCGTAGATAATACGATAAATGATTGCACCAAAAACAACTGCTAATGTAGCACGGAAGATTGTTTTTGTACCGAAGATTGCTTCACCAATAATAACTGAAGCAAGACCGATTACGATCATTCCGATCCCCATATTTACATCGGAGAATTTCGAATATTGAGCGATTAATGCTCCAGAAAATGCAACTAATGCGTTGGAAAGACCAAGCCCTAGAATGATTAATGTATCCGTATTAGCTGAAAAACTTCGAATCATTCGTTTGTTGTCACCTGTTGCACGGATTGATAACCCAACTTCTGTTTTCAAGAACCAATCAGCGATCACCTTGATGATCAACGTAATGATAAGAACAATTAATATGTTTCCCCAAGTTTTAGGTGCTCCATCTGCACCTAGAGACAACACAAAACCAGATAATGCTTCATCAATTCCTAATGAACTCCAAAAACCTTGGAACTGTGTAAAAATTGTATCATTACTTGGTAATTGGATATTTGGTTTTACAATTGCATTTTCTGCAGATAACCCCATAATTCGAAGATTGATAGAATACAATGCGATCATCATTAAAATTCCCGATAATAACGGGTTGATTTTCCCTTTTGTGTGTAAAAGACCAGTCATACATCCAGCAATAAATCCAGCAACGATCGCTGTTAAAGTAGCTAGAATCGGGTGATATCCTAATACAATCATCATCGCTGCTGTTGCTGCTCCCGTTACAAAGCTTCCGTCAACCGTTAAATCTGGAAAATCTAACACTCGGAATGTTAAATACACTCCGAGTGCCATTATTGCATAGATGATTCCTTGCTCGACTGAACCAAAGATTGCTAAAAACATTTAGAATCATCTCCTTATTTAAAACAAATAATAGGCTAATCTAAGTTGTGTTGTTTTAAATCTTGCTTTGTCACTTCACATCAATAAAGTCACAAAGCTAAAAAAAATCGATTTATTATTCAACTAATTCAGCGTTCCATGAATCTTTAATTTCAACACCGATTGTGTCAGCAGTTGATTTATTAACTACTAATTTTAAGTTTCCTGGGTATGCAGCTGGAATTTCAGATGGTTTTGCTTCACCTTTTAAAATTTTCACTGCCATTTCACCAGCTTCGTAACCGATATCGTAATATGAGAATCCGAATGCAGCTAAACCGCCACCAGCAACAGAATCTAATTCACCTACGATTAATGGGAGTTTATTTGAATTTGCAACATCTACTACTGAAGCAAGTGCAGATACTACTGTATTGTCAGTAATGATATAAAATGCATCTACTTGGCCTAATAATGATTCAGTTGCTTGTTTTACTTCCGCAGAAGTTGTAACAGCTGCTTCTACTAATTGGCCACCTTGTTCTTCTAATAATGCTTTCACTTGTTCAACTTGAACTACTGAGTTTTGTTCACCAGTGTTATAAACTGTACCAACTTTTTTAATACCTAATTCATTTACGATGAAGTCTACTGTTTTAGCAATTGTTTCAGGGTGTAAATCTACAGTACCTGTAACATTTCCTCCAGGAGCTTCCATAGAACTAACTAATTCAGCAATAACAGGATCTGTTACTGATGTAAATACGATTGGAATATCAGCTGTAGCATTTTTTGCAGCTTGTGCTGATGGTGTTGAGTTAGCGAAAATTAAATCAACGTTTTGACTTACTAAGTCTTGTGCGATTGTAACATTCATACTTTGGTCGTTTTGCGCATTGTTATCTACAAACTCTACTTTTAAACCAGAATCTGTAATCGCATCTTTAAATCCTTGAGTAGCAGCATCTAATGATGGGTGCTCAACAATTTGTGTAGTACCGATTTTATAAGTTTTTGTTTCTTCAGTTGTTTCTCCTGTATTAGAACCGTTTGAATTATCTGTTGGTTCGTTAGTCGATCCATTACTTCCACCACTACCACAAGCAGCCAAAAGTAATAGGAGTCCGAATAATAAAAATGACAATTTTTTCATTTCGTGTTCCCCCGTATTTTTTTCTTCCTCACGTTCTTAGATAATAATATTAATTTCGGAAAATTCTAAACTAGTGAGTGTTATGGCTATATTACAACCACAAAGTTTGCTAGTCAATAAGGATAAAACCCCCATGATGTTAATAACAATCCAATTACATTATCTAGTATATTAATTTATCGCTTTAAAGCGCTGAATTATCATGTTTTTATTCGTTAATAATTATTTTAAAATAATTTAAATAATTCATACTTTTTTTACAGCATAATAATGCAAGATATTTACTTTTAATCTAATCACTTTGACCTATTTCTCCTTTTATGTTAATATACTGAATTGTGCGTTTATCTTATTGCAGCAAGAATCATACCAACTCAACACGACTTGAGTTCGTTTAAAAACACATCGTTTGGTCACGTGCACCGTGGTTCGAAACCATCCCACGAAAAAAAACTAAGGAGAAATGAATATGAAAGTAAAATTTATTGCAACGACTGGTATTATTGCAGCTCTTTATGTTGCGGTTACCCTACTTGTTGCCCCGTTTGGATTTACGGAAATTCAGTTCCGTGTTTCCGAAATGTTTAACCACCTAGTTGCATTTAGTCCTAGCTTTATGCCTGGTGTTGTCATTGGTGTATTTATTGCAAATTTATTCTCACCACTTGGCATGTACGATTTAGTGTTTGGTGTGGCACATTCTATTATCACACTTACAATCTTCATTATTATTTGTAAGTTTGTTAAAAATGTTTGGGCTCGCTTAATAATCAACTCATTGTTATTTACATTTACAATGTTTATCATTACATTTGAGTTACACTTAGCATTTGAGATTCCGTGGTCATTGTTCTTCTGGACATGGTTTACTTGTGCAGTTGGTGAATTTGTCGTATTAGCTGTGGGTGCACCGATTATGTACCTTTTAAATAAACGTTTGAATTTTAAAGATTTAATTTAATCGTTTCAACCGATAGGATCAGTCCTATCGTTTTTTTATATCTCCTCGATTTTTCAGAAAACATTGACAAAAAATAATATTAATACTACAATACTAGTTAACTTATTGTTCGGATACGGAGAAAGGCCACGGTAGCGTGACCACCGTTAGAGCAGAGCTTAGATTAGTTGAGTTTAGATGAGAATAGCCGAGTAAAATTGATGAATAAGAATAGTAACGAAAATCGTATGGTTTAGAGAGCTAGTGGTTGGTGGGAACTAGTGCATACCTTTCGTGAATGGGTCTTATGAGAGCAGCTGGCGATAGTCGCTGACGTTTTTCCTACGTTATAAGGAAGTGTTTATTTAACCTACTAAATAAACACGCCAAGGTGGAAGTAACTAAATTACTTCAACAGAGGTGGCAACGCGGTATAAATCGTCCTCTACAAAAGGGTTTTCCTTTTGTAGAGGGCTTTTTTATTTTTCATCTAATTCTCCCTAAAAACTTAAGGAGGATAAAAAATATGGGAATTCAAAAATTCACAAATTATGTTCGTAAAGGTGTAAACCTATCATATGAAGAAATGGTTCAAGCTGTAGAATTTGTATTTAATGAAGAAACACCAAAAGATGACATTGCCGATTTTCTTGTTGCATTAAGTAAAAAGGGCGAAACTTCACAAGAAATTGCTGCCCTTGCAACCGTTATGAAATCTAATGCAATCCAAGTTCCTGTTCCAGAAGGCACGTATATTGATAACTGTGGTACAGGTGGAGATGGCTTAAAAACGTTTAACATCAGTACAACTTCTGCATTTGTACTCGCTGCAGCTGGTGTGACTGTTACAAAACATGGAAATCGTAAAATTTCAAGTGAGTCAGGAAGTTCCGATATTCTTCAGGCATTAGGAATTGATACTGATTTTACGATTAACGATTCTGTTGATCTATTGAAAAAGGAAGGCATTGTATTTCTATACGCACCGAATGTTCATCCAAAATTAAAACGGATCGGTGAAGTGAGACGTGCAATTGGCAAACCTACCATATTTAATATGACAGGTCCTTTAACAAACCCTGTTAACTTACAAACACAAATTGTTGGTATTAACCGTCCTGAATTCGTTTTGGAATATGCAGAAGTTTTAAAGATTCTAGGTCGTAAACGTGCCATCGTAGTTTCCGGAACACAAGGCATGGATGAAGCTTCCCTTTCGAACGATAACACCTTTGCCTTACTAAACAATGGTGAAGTTACTTCATTTCAACTTCGAATGGAAGACCTCGGCTTAGCACCTGTTTCAGTAACTGCCCTACGTGGTGGAACACCTGAAGAAAATGCTGTGATCTTAAAGGATTTACTAAAAGGTAAACAAAGTGCTTACTTTGACGCGGTTTTATTAAATTCAGCACTTGGCCTTTTTGCATATGGTACTGTTGATTCCGTTAAAGACGGCATTGAAGTGGCTCGAGAAACTATTCTTTCTGGTCGTGCATTAACAAAGCTAGAATCTGTTATTGAATTTAGCGAAGCAATCTTAAAGGAGCGAGCAGTATAATGACAATCTTGCAAAAAATAATTGATTACAAAAAAACTCTAATTCCATCTTTACTGGCAAATAAACCTCAGTTTGATGTTGAAAAAAAAGTTCGCCCTTCTTTATATGATGAACTGCGTAAGTCGGATACACTGCAAGTTATTTCTGAAATGAAGCGTGCCTCTCCTTCTAAAGGGTTAATTAATGAAGGAGCTGATCCAACCATCCAAGCAAAAAAATATGAATCTGCTGGTGCTGTTTGTATTTCGGTTCTAACTGAAGATAAATTCTTCAAAGGGTCTTACCAAGATCTAGCGGATATTGCAAATACCGTAAATATCCCTCTCTTGAATAAAGACTTCATTATTCACGAAGTCCAAATTGATTATGCAAAAGCAGCTGGGGCTTCTGTTATTTTATTAATTGTTGCTGCCCTTTCAGATGAAAAATTAAAAGCTTTCTATGACTATGCAACCGATTTAGGGCTCGATGTGCTAGTTGAAGTTCATAACGAGGAAGAACTTGACCGCGCTTTAGCAATTAACCCGAAAATTTTAGGTGTTAATAATCGTGATTTAAAATCGTTTAATCTTGATTTAGCTCAAACAGAAATATTGGCTGAAAGAATTAATGCAATCCCTGATATTGCTTTTATTAGTGAAAGTGGTATTTGGACTAGTGAAGATGCAGAACGTGTAGCACGTGTTGGAGCTCGTGGGGTTTTAGTTGGTGAATCATTAATGAGAAGTGGAAATGTAGAAGACGCACTTGAATCATTGCAAATTCCCCTTCCAAAAGTGAAGGTTGTGAAGTAAATGGTTAAAGTAAAAATTTGTGGACTAAAAGAAGTGGAACATGTTCAGGCGGCAGTAGAAGCTGGTGCAAGTTTCATAGGATTTATGTTTGCTCCAAGTAAACGTCAAATTTCAATTGAACACGCAGCTGAACTTGCAAAATTCGTTCCATCTCATGTTAAAAAAGTAGGCGTTTTTGTAAATCCAACTGTAGAACAAGTACGTGAAGCGGTTGAAAAAGTTGGTCTTGATTACGTTCAATATCACGGGAATGAAAGTATAGATTTCATTGAAAAGTTAGGCTACCCTTCCATCAAAGCATTTTCAATCCGTAGCTATGAAGATGTAGAAAAAGCTAGTAAATACAATGTAGATTACTATTTATTCGACGCACCAGGAACTGATTTTGCTGGTGGTAGTGGTCAAGTATTTGATTGGTCTCTACTGAATCAACTTTCCATTTCGAAAGATCGTGTAATTTTAGCAGGTGGTTTAAATAGTAATAACATTCAGCAAGCCATTGAACAAGTGTCTCCAATGGGCGTTGACGTATCAAGTGGTGTAGAAAGTAACGGTTCAAAAGATTCTAATCTTATTAAACAATTTATAGAAGCGGCTAACGGAAAAAGGAGTGTATCTATATGACAACTGCAACAAAAGGTCGATTTGGCCGATTCGGAGGACAATTTGTTCCTGAAACTTTAATGACTGCATTACAGGAGCTTGAAGAAGCTTATGACAAGTACAAAGAAGATGCTGATTTTCAAAATGAACTTAGCTATTATTTAAAAAATTATGTTGGTCGAGAAACACCGCTTTATTTTGCAGAACGATTAACTTCCACTTTTGGCGGTGCAAAAATTTATTTGAAACGTGAAGATTTAAACCATACAGGAGCACACAAAATTAACAACGCTTTAGGTCAGGCACTTCTTGCAAAACGTATGGGTAAGAAAAAAATCGTTGCTGAAACTGGTGCTGGTCAACATGGTGTTGCCACTGCTACTGCATGTGCCCTGCTTGGATTAGAATGTTTTGTTTATATGGGCGCTGAAGATGTAAAACGCCAAGCCTTAAACGTTTTCCGTATGGAGCTACTTGGTACAAAAGTAGTTGGGGTTGAAAAAGGGTCAGCAACATTAAAAGATGCAGTAAATGAGGCACTTCGCCATTGGGTTACAAATATTGAAGATACCCACTATATTCTTGGCTCTGCTATGGGTCCACACCCCTTCCCTACTATTGTTCGCGATTTCCAGCGTGTCATTGGGGATGAAACAAGAAGGCAAATATTAGAAATAGAAAATCGCCTTCCAAATGCCGTTGTTGCATGTATCGGAGGCGGTAGTAACTCAATCGGAATGTTCTATCCTTTTGTTGAAGATCAAGGTGTTGCATTATATGGTGTAGAAGCTGCAGGACATGGAATCGAAACAGGTAAACATGCTGCTGCTATCAACGGTGGCCAAACGGGTGTATTACACGGTGCATTTATGTATTTACTACAAGATGAAAACGGCTTTGTTCAAGAGGCACATTCCATTTCTGCAGGATTAGATTATCCTGGCGTTGGTCCAGAACATTGTCATTTACACGATATTGGCCGTGCAACTTATGTCAACATTACTGATGATGAGGCATTAGAAGGTGTAAAATTACTTTGCCGTACAGAAGGTATTTTACCTGCCCTTGAAAGTGCTCATGCCATTGCCTATGCTTCTAAACTAGCAAAAACAATGTCACCTGACGAAATTCTAGTAATTTGTCTTTCTGGACGTGGAGATAAAGACGTGCATACTATTTCTTCTGCTCTTGGAGGTAACTTAGCATGAGTCAATTAAAAGAATCGATTTTAAAAACCATTTCCAATGGTGATAAAGCATTCATCCCTTACATCATGGCTGGTGATGGTGGATTAGATAAACTTCAACCGACGATTTTAAAATTACAAGAACTTGGTGTTACGGCAATTGAAGTCGGAATTCCTTTTACAGATCCCGTTGCAGACGGTCCAACGATTGAGAGTGCAGGTGAACGTGCACTAGCAAATGGTACAACATTACGAAAAGTCGTTGAAACACTACATGCCTTTGCAGATCAAATTACAATTCCACTCGTGGCCATGACTTACTTAAATCCAATTTTAGCTTATGGTGTAGAAGAATTTGCACGTGATGCAAAAGCTGCTGGGATTCGTGGTGTAATCATTCCCGATATGCCTTTAGAGGAAAGTGAAATTGTCCACCCTGCGTTTAAATCGGAAGGAATTGCACTTGTCCAACTTGTATCATTAGCAAGTTCAACAGAACGAATTGAGCGATTAACGAAAGCGAGCGAAGGCTTTATTTATGCCGTAACAGTTAATGGGATTACTGGTGCACGCCAGAGCTTTGCGAATGAATTAGGTGAACATTTTAAAAAGCTTCAATCTTATACAGACACACCTGTTTTAGCTGGTTTCGGGATTTCTACACCTGAGCATGTAAAAAGCTTCGGTATTATTTGTGACGGCGTTATTGTCGGAAGTAAAATTGTTGATAGCTTAGCAAATGATGACTGGGCAACGATTGAGGACCTATTAAAAGCTTCAAAAGTTGCTGCCGTAAAGTAAAAAAATTGGCTAGAGAGACGAACCCTCTCTAGCCTTTTATTAATTTTTGATTTAATTTCTCTAGCATATCTACTGTCATTTTCACTAAATCATACTCCGCTTTAAAGCCCCACTCTTCTATAGCTGCTGATGAATCAATAGAATTTGGCCAGCTATCCGCAATTTTTTGTCGTACTGGATCTACATCGTAGGACATTTCAAATGTTGGAATATGCTTTTTGATTTCCCTTGCAATCTGTGCAGGTTCAAAGCTCATAGCAGATATGTTAAATGCATTTCGATGCTTTAGTTTTGAACCGTCTGCTTCCATTAAATCAACAACTGCTTGAAGTGCATCAGGCATATACATCATATCCATATACGTTCCCTCTGCTATATAAGAGGTATATTGACCATTTTCTATAGCTTTATAGTAAATATCCACCGCGTAATCTGTAGTTCCTCCACCTGGTGGCGTCACATATGAGATTAAGCCTGGAAATCGAACACTGCGTGTATCTAATCCATAACGAACATTGTAATAATCACATAACAATTCCCCGGCGACTTTATTTACTCCATACATTGTCGTCGGTCTTTGCAATGTATCTTGTGGTGTGTTGTCTTTTGGTGTTGTAGGCCCAAAAGCACCTATGGAACTTGGAGTGAAAAATTGTAGATTTAACTCACGTGATACTTCAAGCGCATTCATGAGTCCTCCCATATTTAAGTTCCATGCAAATAAAGGATTTTTTTCTGCAGTAGCAGATAATAGTGCAGCTAGATGAATGAATGTATCGGCGTTAAATTGTTTGGCAAGCTCATACATTTTTTTACCATCAGATACATCCAGTATTTCAAACGGGCCACTCATATCATTTGGCTCTCGTATATCTGTCGATAATACATTATCTTCCCCATAAAGATTTCGTAACTTATCAACTAATTCTGAACCTATTTGTCCTAGCGCCCCCGTAACAAATATTCTCTTCAAATGGCTTCCTCCTAGATTGAGACTGAATGAAAAAGCATCCTATGTGGGCAAATTTCACGTTCAAAAACTCAATCTATCTTATGCGACAAATTCGTAGATGTACTACATTTGTTTTATAGGTGAAGCTATTTTTTATTTCTATAAAGAATTATTTGTGTCGTCTAGGACTGTTTGTTGTTCGACTTATTAGTCTGTTACGAAGGAAATCCCGAAGATGGATTGGAAAGGAAGAGTCCGCCCATCTTCTAAATGGAGCGTTGCGTTTGTAGGATTTAATTTGGCGATGACACCTGTTGCTTTGTAAATTTGCTTTTCCTCCCAAACCTTCAATTCGACTTCTTTCTTTTGGTTATAGGCTAATTGCATTTGCTCACTTAACTCTTGGAGTGCCCATTCATCAAGCTCTGGCTTTTTTACGTACTTATCTTGTTCTTGCCAATCGCGCAATAGCTTCACATGTTCAGGAAGCATCATCGCCGTCCATTTAATATTTCCACGATCACGAATCATTTGATTGCCTCCCCTATATTACATTTCGTCACCAATTTAAAATTAGCGGTACCCTTAACCTATTGACTAAGTTAAAATGGAGATATATATTTTTGGAATATTTTAGGTTATTTTTTGTCTATAAATTTGAACCTAGAGGTGAATCGTACGAATGCGAATTATAGTCGTTACCATAGTAGCTTGCTTTTTTCTTTTTGGTTGCACGCCTAAAACCACTCCACCGAAATCAACTGAAGCTGAAGCACATTCAGAAATCGTTACAGTCAGTGTGGCAACAACAGACTATAGTTGGTTTAATAAAGTTGCTGACTATACCGAGATCCCTATCTATCCTTTTACTGAGGTTAAGGAAACGAACATTTTAGAGCTATACGATAATAAAAAATATATTAAAGATGTATATGGTAGTCTGTTTGAATCTGCCGATGAAGACTCTTTACGAGAAACGATTCGGTCTTCTTTGCAAAATTTTGACCACCGTTTTGCTATTCTTTACACAGGTGAATTAACAAGTTTGCAAGAAATCCTTGCAGAAGCATATTACAGTGACCCAATGATTCTTGGTACGGTACTTTACTTACAATATGGATCGCAGGATGTGCCAGAAGGAATCTTTGTACATTTTGATGTTAGCTTTACAACAAATAAAGTAGAACTTGCTACTATTAATCCAAAATTTGAAGAGTTCTATGCCAAACTCGATTTAGAAGGAAAATCCGTAGAAGAGAAGATCTCCATTATTCACCGAGCAGTCATAGAAAATATGGAATACGTTGAAAGTGACTATTTATATGCCCATTCCCCTTATGGCTTCTTCGTTCTTGGAGAAGGCGTTTGCCAAGCTTATGCCACAGCAATGCAAATGCTGTTAGAAAAAGCAGGTATTGAAAGTCATTATGTGGTTGGCTATTTAGTCGGTGAAGAAGACGATCTCGCCCATGCTTGGAATTTGGTCAAGACAGAAAATGGCTGGCGACATATTGATGCTACAAATAATGATATGGGTGCCCAGTACGAACAACAGGTCAACTTTACATTCTACAAGTTGAAAGATGAGGTAGCGCGCCAATATTACGTGTGGGATGAAAGCTTTTATCCAAAAGCAGAATAACGTGACGTTTTATGTGAATCCGGTACGCAATCAACCGTATCGGATTTTTATTTTTTATGCCCACCTAATAACTGTGCTCGTTTCACCGCTGTTCCCGCTGCTGTGTAAGATACCGCGCGCAACACAGATGTCGTTCCATACTTTGAACGTAATCTGTCCATCGTTGCTCCGAGCTTTCGTTTTCTCCATCTAGATTGATCAAATAAACTAAGCTGCATGGAGCGCTCAGATTCTAATTTCGTCAGGCTAATGTCAATATGCCTAACTGGCCGCTCTGCATAAAACTCATCTAATAGTTGTTCACACACTTTATAAATTTTCATCGTATCATTGGTTGGCTCATCAATTGTTCGCGCACGATGAAACCCACCACCAAAAGCATCTTTACTATAAGTAATTCCAAGAGTAATCGTTCTACCGACTTGATATGCTTCCCTTGCCCTTCTTGCCACATCTTCACACATTTCCAAAATTACCGTCAAAATCTCATCGCGATTGCGATAATCCCGCATAAGCATTTGCCCTTTTCCAAAACTAATTTGGCCTTGGACAAGCGGTGGTGCACCTAGTGGTGATAAATCAATTCCCCAAGCATGGTGATAAAGCTGATTGCCCATAATACCAAATCGTTTTTCAAGCATTTGCAAGTCTGCATGAGCTAAATCACCCACTTTAAAAATGCCCATATTATTCAACGTGCGTTCTGTTCTTCTACCAATTCCCCACATTTCAGATAACGGAGCAACTGGCCATAATTTTTTTGGAACATCTTCATATGTCCATTTCGTAAATCCTGTTTTTTTCGCCTCTAAATCGAGCGCTAATTTGGCCATCAGCATATTTGGCCCCATTCCAACAGCACTTGGAATTTGAAATTGATTAAAAATGCAATCTTGAATATATTTAGCTGTTTTTTCAGGCGGTCCCCAGAGCTTTTCTGTGCCCGTAAGATCCACAAAACTTTCATCGACACTATATACATGAATTGCTTCTTTCGGTACAAACTGATTTATTAAATTCGTAATTTCCATCGAAGTTCGAACGAAAAATTCCATTTTCGGTTCAAACAATTTAATATCAGGGTGCTTTGGAATTTCATAAAGCCGTGATCCTGTTTTAATGCCAAAACGCTTTTTCATCGGTGGCGATGCAGCAAGGACCACACTTCCCTTTTGCTGAAAGTTCCCTACAACTGCAATGGGTACTTTCATCGGATCTAAATTTTCAAGCATCGCCATACAACTTGCATAAAAACATCGCATATCAATACACATAATAGAGCGATTTGGTAAATTGCCATATATCGAAAACAGTTCTGTTTGATTAAGCTCGAACTCATACTCATTTAAGCTACTTGCGTGCATCCTAAATCACCTCCAAAGCGATATCATTTTCGTACATAAAGTATATGCGAACGTCTGTTCTTATATTCATTCTAAAATGAGACCATTGAGACGGCAAGTGGGAATTTTTGGGTTTCAAGTTAGGTTGACGGAAATGAAATTCTTTATTATGATAGGAACATAAGTTCTTAATTTGTTTTATTATTCCTTTGAGAAACACAAAATTATTAATGATAATTTAGTATAGGAGTGGTGAAAACATGGAACAACATGAGTTAAACGCAGTGTTAAGTGCGTTGGAACTGCATTCTAAAAAGATTGATGAAAGATTCGATTCTTTAGAAAAGCGATTTGATAGTCGCATGGATGGCTTGGAAAATCGTATGGCCGGGTTGGAAAATCGCATGGATGGCTTGGAAAATCGTATGGCCGGGTTGGAAAATCGTATGGATGGCTTGGAAAATCGTATGGCCGGGTTGGAAAATCGCATGGACAAACTCGAAACACGGGTAGAAAATCTAGAAAACAAGATGGACGAGCGTTTCGAACGTCTTGAGAAAAAATTCGATGGTTTAAGAGTTGAATTTAGAGAAACACAAGAAACAGTTGACTATCTTGCAAGTAAGAACATTCAACATGAAAAAAAGTTGCGTTCTATAGTTGTTAAAGAAGATTAAATATGTACGGTTGAAATAAAATCAGCCATAAATCATAAAAAGCATTCCTCCATTGGAATGCTTTTCTTATAGTAATCGATCAACTTCGTCTACACTAAACCTTTCGCAAACTCAGCAATTCCAGCAAGACGTTCTTGTGCAATACCGGTATTGATGTTCATCGCGTGTAACATTTCCACTACTTTTTCTGTAGCCACATTCCCAGTTGAGCCCGGTGAGAAAGGACAACCACCTAGCCCACCAATAGAAGTATCAAACTTTGTAACACCCGCTTGAATAGCCGCTAAAATATTTGCAAGTGCAAACCCACTTGTATCATGGAAATGGCCGACAAAGGTTGTATCAGGAAAATCTTCTTTTAACCGTGTTAGTCGATCGTAGACTATTCGCGGATTTGCTCTGCCGTTCGTATCCCCTATCGAAAGTTCATCCGCGCCATTTTCAACAAACGAAGAAACAACTTTTTTCACTTGCTCATAAGAGACTGCCCCCTCGTATGGACAACTAAATGCCATCGACACATAGCCACGCATAAATACACCATTCGCTTTCGCAATTGGAAACATTTCCTTACATTCTGCTAATGACTCATCAATTGTTCGGCGAATATTCTTTTCATTAAAGGTATTAGATGCACCAACGAAAACAGCGATTTGTTTAACATTTGCTTCAAGAGCACGCTCTAGTGCTTTTTTATTTGGTGTTAAAGCAATATAGAAAATCCCTAATTCATTGCAAAAATCAACTATCTCTGAAGCATCCGCCATTTGAGGAACAATCTTTGGATGAACAAAAGAGGCAGTTTCAATCCTTTGAAAACCACTTTCCGCTAATCTCTGAATAAGTACCTTCTTATCTTCTGTAGCAACAAACTTCTTTTCGTTTTGAAGGCCGTCCCGTGGACCAACCTCTATAATCTCTACGCTTGATGGGAAATGCATCACCACACTCCTTCTTTTTAAATGATCTTGTTTAGTATGGATATGCCACTATTATATGTACGATAAGAAGTACATAGAAAAGGACCTCCAAAAGCAAAGATTGGAAGGTCCATAAAGTTCTAAAAGCTGCATTGCCTATTAATAGCTAGAAAATGTCTATTATCAGCGGGGATTTGTCTATTATCTGAGCTCTTCTGTCTATTATCCAAACCCAGCAAACTATAATCTAAGGATTATTCAATAACCTCCGTAAAGAAACACGTCTTCATTTGATTAATAAATGTCTCCCCTAAATCAGTAAACGTAGCGGATCCGCGTTTATGGATGACCGTTTTAAATCCTTCCGCATCAGCACCTGCAATGGTTAAGTAATTACAAATGTCTGTACATACACCGGCAACGTGTACTTTTTCTACACCGTGTTCACGCAGCTTTTCAGCTAAACCCGTTTTAAAGAAGGCATTGTAATTCTCTTTTGGTTGCACCAACACATTTGGATTTTCTTCATTCTCTTTATACCATGTCATTAAATCCCCATATAGTTCTTGCCCTTTTGTACCAACGACATTATGTGCAGGCCACAGCTCGAAATGCGGGTCGTTTTCTTGGTGAGCATCCATCGCCACAACGACAATTTGATAGCGGTTAATAAAATTCTTTGCTAAATCTACAATGTATGGAACAATTTCTTGTGCAGGCTTTCCAGCAGTTAAACTACCATCTTCGGCAACAAAGTCATTACTCATATCTACAATAATTAAAGCTTCTTTCGCCACGAAATCTCCCCCTTAAATCCTTATATATACATTTTAAAACAAAAAATGAGTAAGGGATAAATAAAACCCTCACTCATTTCAGTCGCGATACGTCATCTACAATCTCCAGTTATACACAATATCCGGTGTAGTTTCCTTTATAAAGTCATGTTGTTCTGGAAGTCCGGGAAATGAAGGTAGTCCATTTGCGAAGATCGGTTTGCCTGGTACACTTTCACTTTCCACAAAAAATGGAGTCCATAATGGAATGTATGGGAAAAGTGTTTCAATGTCTTCATTTTTCATTCGTAGACATCCCATAGACACGTTTTCTCCAATTAAATCCGGTTGGTTTGTGCCGTGTATGGCAAATTGATCTGTCAGCTGTAAGCCCCTTGTCCCAAGAGCACCTTCACCACCATTTGGTGATACAACTCGACTTGTAACAATGGATTCACTAGGTGGTGCTGCTTCCTTTCCAGCTGCTACCGGATATAAAGCAAGTAACTCTTGTCCACCTTTTAAAAGTCCTAGTTCATTCGTTTTTTCATAAAAAACTAGAGATAACTGTCCATCTGCTGCAGCTGCACTCCCATTTATTCCATCTACAGATAATATAAAGCCACTACTTGTCCTTTCATATTCCACCGTATTAGGGATAAATGATAAGTAATTATTAGGAGCTCCCTCTATAAGCTCCGAAAGAGACATAGGATAAACACCGTTAACATCTTGATAGTTTTCAATTGCGCTATGTAGTGCAATAAATACTAATTCTTCTGTTTTTGTTGGCGATGCGTTGATCATTGTTGCATGTGTTATATTTTTTTCATATACGTTTGTTTCATTTATTTTCGTCATCCCAAACCAATCAGTTAGAAAATAAAAAAAAATAATACTTGTAAGGAGTAGTAAAAGGATAAGAAGAATGGCTATAAGTACTGCAATGGGGGTATTACTTGTATTCCTCTTTTGATAGACATGGGCGTGAGCAAGGGGTGCAACTGTTACTGATTTCGCCGTGTTTTCTATTATCTTATTTGCTTGATAATGTCCGTATCTAGCAGCTTTTGAGAAGAATTGATAAGCCTTTAATGTTTCACCATTTGATTCAAGCTCTTTTGCATACTCGAATAATTTTTCAGAATCAGTTGGATTGTATTTTACATACTTTTTTAGAAAATCCGGATCGCTTTTTGAAATAAATATGTTCTTTCTAATTTCAATTAAATCTTGTTTGAATTCCTTCACATATTCACCCTTTGTAATCTAGTAATATCATAAGTCAAAAGTGAAAAACGATCATTTGAAGTACAAATAGAGGCTGAAAAGTAGAATTTATTTCACTTAAATAGTTACATCACAATATATGATGGTTTTATAGTAAATAGAAGAAAGAAAAGATTATCGAAATTAAAAGACCTCCAAAGCGTAGTTGCTTTGAAGGCAATTAAAATAGTTAATAGAAGTTTCCGACCCATCTTAACCCTTTTGGATAGTGGTTTTTCATAGCGTTTCCTGCAAGTTTTCCCCAACCGATAGAGTAACCATCTACCTCGATTAAGTACCAGCCTTTCTCACCATTTGCTTGTAATACTTCCCCTTTTAAATAAGAAATAATCTCTTTAGAATCTACAGAAAGATTCCAACTATTTTTCACTTCCTCTCGATTTAACGATAGTGCTAGAGCATGGGAAGGTTCAAATCGGTTCTTTTTAAATGTTCCTAAGTGTAAGCCTGGACGTACTACTTTTAGCTTGTCCAAAGAGAGTGTTTCTTCTGGTAAAAGATATAACTGGTCATTAAAGGTAATATATTTGCCTGTTGGAAGGAAATTTAATGTCTCCTTAGCAAATTCTTTATAATGCTTTAACATATTAGAGTCTACTTTTGGCTGAGCTAATTTTAAACGAGGATCAGAGTCACCATCTACCTTTTTTAATACCGCGATATAATGCCCTTCACCCTTCATAAGATGCGGCCATAATCGAATAGTTTTCTCAATATTTTCAGCCGGATTCTCTACCCAATCTTTTCTACCTCTACTGAAATCCTTATAGGATTGTACTTCCACAATTTCGAAGTTTGGATGTTGCTCTAAGAAGCGACTGATTGTGCCTTCATTTTCTTCAGGTGAAAAAGTACAAGTAGAGTAAACAAGTCGTCCACCTGGTTTTAGCATGGTCGCTGCTGATTTTAATATATCTATTTGGCGACTTGCACAGATTTCCACATTTTCTAAACTCCAATGTTCCCTTGCTTCCTCATCTTTCCGGAACATCCCTTCACCTGAACAAGGTGCATCCACTAAAATACGGTCAAAGAAGCTCGGAAATCGTTCAGCAAGGCGTTCGGGTGTTTCATTTGTTACTACTGTATTTTTAATCCCCATTCGTTCAACATTTTGAGAAAGAATTTTAGCTCTAGCTGGATGTATTTCATTCGATAATAAAAATCCTTCCCCTTTCATTTTGCTAGCGAGGTGTGTAGTTTTTCCGCCTGGCGCCGCGCAAAGATCCAATACTCGTTCGCCTGGCTTTGGGTCAACGAATTCCCCTACAGCCATAGCACTAGGTTCTTGAATATAATACAACCCTGCTTCGTGATAAGGGTGCTTTCCTGGTCGATCATTATGCGGATAGAAAAACCCTGTTTCTACCCACGGAATTCGCTCCAACGTAAAAGGATTCTTATGTAAAAACTCAGCTATATCAATTTTCAAAGTATTCACACGTAATGCATGGCTTTTTTCATCGTTATAACTTTGGATAAATGCGTCGAATTCGTCCTGCAATAGATTTTTCATTTTCAATAAAAAAGGTTCTGGTAGTTTCAAATTTAACACCTCAAAGATAAAAAATTTCTAAACGTGTAGATTCAGTATGTACCTGACGATTGCTACAATATCAATTTATTCTTTTTTAGAATAATGGGTTTTTTAAATGAAAAAAAGACTTTTTAGCAACAAACTTAAAAGTCTTTCAATTCGAATTTTTCATGTGAATAAAGTGCTTTGACGAAATGAAGATACGTCATAATCAAAAATATGTGTCATTACCATCCTGGTTTGGAACAATGCACATAATTTCTGATATGTCGTATCCAACTTTTATCTAATTAAATTACTCTTCTACTACACCACTATAGAGACCTGGTCTACGGTCATCGTAAACTGGGATTCTTGTACGAATTTCGTCCACCTTAGAAAAATCTACATCTATAATTGCTAGTTCTTCGTCTTCCGCACCTGTCCATAAAACTTCACCCCACGGTTCAATAATCATAGATTGTCCATTGAAGTTTTCAGGTTTGTTTGAAATACGATTAACTGCTACAATGAAGCACTGATTTTCGATTGCTCTTGCTTGTAATAATGTTTTCCAATGATCGATTCGTGGCGTTGGCCATTGTGCTGAAACGAACAGCACTTTTGCACCAGCTAAAGCGTGGGCACGAACCCATTCAGGGAATCGTATTTCGTAACAGATGACAGCCCCTGCTTCAACGTCATCTAATGCAAAGCGATTCATTTGATCCCCAGCTTCTAAAAATTTCTCTTCATTCATTAATCTAAATAAATGAGCTTTACTATATTCAGTTAGAAGTTCGCCTTCCTTATTCACAGTATACATTGTGTTAAAGAATTTCCCTTCACACTCGATTGCAACTGAACCGCCAACGATATGTACACCTAATTCTTTAGCAAGACTTGTTAAAAATTCTTTTGTACGGACCCCTTCTTTATCTGCTAGTTCAGGTAATTTTTCTAATGCAAAGCCTGTGTTCCACATTTCAGGAAGCACGACAATTTCTGCTCCTTTACTTGCTGCTTCACGAATGAATTGCTCCGCGCGTTCATAGTTTTCATCTACTTTTCCAAATCGAACGTTTAGTTGGATACAACCGATTTTCATTTTCCCATCTCCTATTTCTACTATTAAAAAGATTTAAGATTTGCTATATTAATTGTAATTATATTCTGAATAGTATGCAAAGGAGTCGGTCTGAAAAGTTCCTTTTGAGACTTCTCTTTTGGACTAGCAGTTTCATTTACATATAATACAGACTATTTTCATAAGAATTGTACACTTACAGAAAAGAGGAATAAATATGGAATTATCAAAAAAACTTCAAAACCTTCCTACTCAGTTTTTTGCATCACTAGTTCAAAAAGTTAATGCCGCTATTGCCGAGGGGCGTGACGTTATTAATTTAGGACAAGGAAATCCGGATCAACCAACCCCGGAACCTATTGTAAGAGCTCTTCAAACAGCAGCTGCTGATACACAAACTCATAAATATTCACCTTTTAGAGGATTACCTGAGTTTAAAGAAGCCATTGCAGACTTTTACAAACGTGAATATGATGTCGATCTTAACCCACATACAGAAGTTGCGATTTTAGGTGGAGCAAAAATTGGTTTGGTTGAATTTCCAATGGCAATTTTGAACCCTGGTGACTATGTACTTTTACCGGACCCAGGCTACCCTGATTATCTATCTGGAGTCATTTTAGGAGATGTACAATACGATACAATGCCATTACTTGAAGAGAACTCCTTCTTACCTGACTACAAATCACTTTCTGATGATGTAATTGAGCGTGCAAAACTGATGTACTTGAACTATCCAAACAATCCAACCGGGGCAATAGCAGATTTAGCATTTTTCAATGATACCGTACAATTCGCAAAGGAAAATAATATTTCAGTTGTACATGATTTCGCTTATGGTGCATTTGGTTTCGATGGTGAAAAACCAGTTAGCTTCCTTCAAGCTGAGGGAGCAAAAGATGTTGGGGTTGAATTTTATACTTTATCTAAAACCTATAACATGGCAGGTTGGAGAATTGGTTTCGCTGTAGGAAATGAAACGATGATTGAAGCTATTAATCTGATTCAAGACCACTTATTCGTAAGCCTCTTCCCTGCTTTACAACATGCTGCTATTGAAGCTTTAAATGGAGACCAAACATGTGTCGAAGAGCAACGAGCACTATATGAAAGTAGACGTAATGTTCTCATCAAAGAAGCGAACCGAATTGGATGGGACGTAAAAGCTCCAAAAGGTTCATTCTTCGCTTGGCTAAAAGTCCCTGATGGATTCACAAGTGAGCAGTTTGCTGATTTATTATTAGATAAAGCCAATGTCGCTGTTGCAGCAGGAAATGGATTTGGAAAGTATGGTGAAGGTTATATCCGAATTGGGCTTTTAGTAAGTGAAGATCGTTTTAAAGAAGCGATGAGTCGAATTGAAAAGCTAGGTATATTTAATACAAATGAAGTGCCAATGAAATAATACGGCAAATTAATAAATTCATATCTTCCTCCACTTTACCTTCTAGGAGTTCAATAAATTTTTTGAAAACGTATGGAAAGCTTCTCCGTTGAACATCTTGGAAAATGAAAGGATGTGTAAATAATGGAGGAGTTAATATTTGCAGAATTAGATGTAGACCAACTCGAAAAAATTAATAAATTACAAGAAGAGTTGGGTGTGGTCTTAATTGCTTATGATAAGCGAATGAGCACTTTACCTGATGAGGAATTGGCGAATCATGATGACCAATTATCCTAATAAGTAAACAAAAACAAGCTTGAGAATCGGAACTCTGCCCCAACTCTCAAGCTTGTTTTCATTTATATATTAATCTTGAAATAATTGCTCTATGCGATTATTCCACTGTTCATCAATAATACTACTATCTATTAAATCTCTTAATGCTCTTTCTGCTTCGGCATAAAGATTACAATAGGCAACCGCATCGTACATAGCAGAGCGATACTTTGCGACGATAGCTTTAATGTTCTCTTCTTCTATTTCTGTTGGATGGCAATGTTGAGCAATATCGAAGATTTGATCGCCATCACGTGCTGGGTCTGGGAAATATACATGAGGCTCAGTGCTATCAAAAATACAGAAATTCAACTCTGGGATGATTACCATATCGATGGAGTTGGAATCGAGTCCACACCAAACTTTTTGTACATCGTATCCTCTATTTAACGCTTCTCCAGCAAGTTTTTTCATCATCGATGATTTTCCTGTTCCAGGATAGCCTTTAATAAAGTAACGTTTCTCCACGTTTTGAGTAATACTTTGAAGAGTGTCCCTTGCTCCAGCTGGTGTTAAAGTACCAAGAAGGCGATGTGTCTCGTTTCCTCGTTTTTTTAATTGATTTTTTCCAAATAGGTTTTGAATAAGCTGTTCGAATTGTTTATTTAATCCGTTCCAATCCATATGTCTTCTCGTTTCAATTTCCCAGTCATCATGAATCTTGATTGCTCTTGCTAGAGCATGGAAACATTTATCATGCCATTTTTCTTTATCTTTATTTAACTGAATAATTCGTTCGCCATGCTGTTTTAACTTTACTTCATCTATACAATCATAAAAAGAAATCACTTTGTCACGGGTACCATAAAGGGTTGGTTCAAATGAAGGGCTTGTAGATTGAAGGAATAAGATATTATGAGGTTCTTTAACAAATAGTGCTTCAAAGTTATTTTCAAACAACGGATCATGGAAGTACTCAATGGAAACGCCTATATCATGATAATGCTTTCCAAGGCTTTGTAGTAATTCAGAAAGTTTAAATCCATTTGCTCCTTTTAGAAAATAAACCGTTTTTGCTTCTTTCATAAGGTCTTTATATACATTTTTCATACCTTGCCCAGTTAACGCTTTCCCAAAGAAATGTAAGATCGTGCTGTTCAAGTCGTCATCCTTCCAAGAGTTTCTTATCTTATTTCTATGTAAAGAAACGAAAAAAAGTGCCTAGGACAAATTAATTGCCTTAAACACTTTTCATTTTGTATTGATTTTTAGTTTATTGAGTTGACTTTTTCTAGATGGCGAACTAATTGACCGTAATGCCCTTCTACGTGTTGAACAATCAATTATTGGATTTACAAAAGAACATCCCAACTGATTCTTCCACAGAACTTGTGCAGAAGGTCATCAGAATTAGTAAAGAAATGTCCTCTATATATGGCTATAGTGATAAAGATTAAAAAAGAGTTAGCTTTTCCCTAACTCTTTTTTATTTCTACGAAAAATCAAAATTAATAAGAAACCTACAATACCTGCACCAGCCGTCAAGACCCAAAAGTTTTTTCACCTCTGGGTCTACATATTGTGTTTACTTATCAATTTTAAGTTCAATTAATAACCCCTAATTCCTTACCCACTTTTTCAAAAATCGATATAGCCTGATCTAACATTTCTTTTGTATGGGCTGCGGTAGGCATATTTCGAACACGACCTGTTCCTTTTGGTACTGTTGGGAATACAATTGCCTTTGCATAGACACCTTCTTCAATTAGTCTTCTTGAAAATTGTTGTGTAAGCTTTTCATCACCAATGATACATGGAGTAATAGGAGTTTCTGAATTACCTATATTGAAACCTAGATTTTTTAACCCCGACTTCAAGTAGTTCCCATTATCCCAAAGCTTATCAACAAGTTCCGTAGAATCTGAGATTAACTCTATTGCCGCACTCGTTGCTGCTACGTCAGCCGGTGTTACAGCAGTTGAAAATAAAAATGGACGTGATCGCACTTTTAGCCAATCAATTAAGTTCTTCTTCCCTGCAACATAACCACCAACAACACCTACTGCCTTTGAAAGGGTACCAATTTGAAAATCGACTTCATTTTCTAAACCAAAGTGTTTTACTGTTCCTTTACCCTTCCCTGTCACACCAGAGCCATGAGCGTCATCAACATAAGTGATCAAATCAAATTGCTTTGCAATGTCAATGATTTCAGGTAGTTTTGCAATGTCACCATCCATAGAAAATACACCATCTGTGATAACCATTATCTTTCGGTAATTTCCAGATTCAACAGCTTCTTTCGCTTTTCTCTGCAAATCCACCATATCCGAATGGTTAAAGGCAATAATTTTCGCTTTCGATAAGCGACATCCATCAATAATTGAAGCATGATTTAATTGGTCGGATAAAATTGCATCATGCTGGTCCATTACAGCTGAAATGGCAGCCATATTACAGTTAAAACCTGATTGATACGAAATGGCTGCTTCAGTACCTTTAAATTCAGCAAGTTTTTTTTCAAGTTCTACATGCAAATCAAGCGTCCCATTGATCGTTCGAACCGCTCCAGCTCCAACACCATACTTGTTAATTGCTTCATTTGCTACTCTCTTAAGCTCTTCATTTGTTGCTAATCCTAAATAATTATTAGAAGATAAGTTAATTAACTCTTTCCCATTGATTTGAATGACTGGACCGTTTGCACCTTCCACAGTATCAATCTCGTTATAAAGACCTTGTTCACGTAGACTCCTTAAATTCTCGTCCAAAAATGTTTCTAAAATCTTAGCCAATATAAACCCATCCCCTTTATAGTCGTGTTCCTTGAACATGAGACATTTACAATTCTTATTCGCTTTAATCTAGGTATGATTCAAGTGTATTTTGATCCATCGGGCCGATAATTTTTTGAAAGATTTGTCCATTTTCATCTAACACATAAGTAGTCGGTATAGACATAATTTCATATTGTTCTCCATACACTCCGTCTACATCTAGCGGTATTTTGAAAGTTAAGCCGTAGTCACGAGCAAACTTCTCTACCCCTTCCATACCATTATCCCGACTAGTTAAATTTACTGCTATGACCTCAATTTCATCCCCATGTTCTTCGTAGAAATTTTGCATATGTGGCATTTCGGCTTTACACGGTGGACACCATGTAGCCCAAAAGTTTAAAATTACTTTTTTGCCTCGATAATCTGATAATCTAACTGTTTCTCCTGATAGAGTTTGCAATTCGAAATCAGGTGCTTCTTCTAACAAAACAGTTTTATTTGTCTTCTCAAAATTTAATGCAACAGAAGAAGCTAATATGACAATGAGTGTCCAAGATATTGTAGTTTTTAGAAGTGCCTTTTCTTTCTTGACGATGAAGCTTACGGCGATGACACTAATCACCAAAAAAGTCCAACCTTCTATGGAGAAAACCTTTTGATTGTAGGATAGGAAAACTAAATTTAATACGATCAAAATAAACATCCAATTTGGACTTTCATTAGAACTTTTCTTTATTGCGATTAATATATAAACTACCAAAATAATAATTCCGACAGTCCAATTTTCAGACAATACAAATACACTAGCTTGAAATAAAAGATAAAATTCAGCAAATGAATATAACCAGTCTTTCCAAATTAGTGTTTCATTTCGCCTTTTTGTTTTATAGATTAATATTCCTCCAGCTACTACAACACCGAGAATATGTCCCCATATCCCTCCACTAAAATAAAGCACCGACATAGGATTTTTTATGAAAATCGGCCACTCAAAAAAGATATAACTAAATTTCCACACAAGGATGTAATAAAACAAAGCATCTTGAAACATTGATGCAGACTTTTTATAAATAAACCTCTCTATTAACATGATTAAGAGAAGTGCAATAACAAAAGCAATCCATTCTGTTTTTACAGTAATATTACCTATTTGGATATACGACAGAGAATTCCCTCCCTTGTTCAACCATTTGTTCCTAAATTATACTTTGAATAAAAAAACTCGTAAAAGAATACGAATCTTTTACGAGAATGTTAGTTAATTAGAAAAATGGCTTCATCTCTTCTACTTCACCAATGGCTTTCAATAGCATTTTTCGGCAATATGGTAATGAAAACTGTACGACATATCCTGAACATATAGCGATAATCACTGTCCCTACTCCAAGTGGTCCACCTAATATCCATCCAATGAGTGCAACTGCTAGCTCAATACTCATCCTAGCCACTTTAATAGAACCACCAAATTTTTCAACAATGAGCATCATAAGTGAGTCTCGTGGACCAGCTCCAAGATTAGGTGCAATGTACATCCCACAACCGAAACCGAGGACGAGTATTCCAAGTAAAAAGTAGATAATTTGAATTATTAAAGATGGTGCTACAGGCAATAACCAATAAAAGAAGTCTATAAAAACACCACACATAACCATGTTAATCCAAGTTCCCATTTTAGGAAAGCTTTTTGCCATTATTGAAGTAAATGTAATCACTAATAGACCAGTAATAATGTTCCACGTTCCAATTGTTAATCCAAAGTTTTCAAATAGTGCAATATGAAGAACATCCCATGCACTTGTTCCTACCGCGCCTTTAATGACCATTGATATACCTAATGACAATAGGATGATTCCAACTAAGAAAAACGCCCATCGCCATGAATATACTTTCCTCATTACAAAAAATCCTTCTTTCTTTATATACCCATGATTATGAGTGTCTCTTTATCAAATGATAGAAAACATTAGTATGAATATTTACTAAATTATTATTTGATTATATTAGCAAATTTCCCTTTCGTAACTTTTAATAAGTCATTCGGATCGAGTTGAATTTGCATACCTCTCTTGCCTGCACTAACAATGAGAAAATCAAGTTCCCTTGCACTATCGTGAACAAATGTCGGAAACAATTTTTTCATTCCTATGGGAGAGCATCCTCCGCGAATGTACCCAGTTGTATTTAATAAGTCATTCACATAAATCATTTCAACTCTCTTTTCTCCAGCTACTTTTGCGCATTTTTTCAAATCTAACTCGTTCAATACAGGAATTACAAAAACAAAAAATTTTCCCGCTCCTGCTGTTGTTACCAGAGTCTTATAAACGAGAGAAACATCTTTTCCGATCTTTGCCGCAACTGATATCCCATCAATATGTTCATCTACTTCATATTCAAATAATTGATAGTTAATTTTTTGTTGTTCTAAAATGCGGACAGCATTTGTTTTCGAGATTTTTTGTTTTACCAAGAAGATCAAACCTTCTTTCGCTTTTGTATTTGTACATTATCTTAATGTGAAATATACCATGTGGTACTATAAAAATAGAGTCTCGGAATAAATAACAATTTTTCTGGGTGAAATGAACCAAAATTACTGGAAATTGGATTGGAATGGCCTGCACACTCATTATTTTCATTGTATTTTCAAAAATGTCCATGACAAAGAAACCTATTGCCATTA